>CAYQUF010000102.1:0-16415 GCA_964420595.1 uncultured bacterium | reverse complement strand
GCTAAAGCTCGCTGCAAAGCACTCAGTGCGGCGGCATAGTCCCCCCTGAGCCGATCGACAACAGCAAGATTATGTAACGTTTGACCCATACCGGCGCGATCGTTATGGCGCTCTCGAATCGCTAAAGCACGCTGAAGATACTCAACTGCTATACTATAGTCACCGAGGTTGCGATAAATGACACCAATATCGTTGAAAAACGTCGCCTCAATCGCTCGATTGTCTAACTCAGACGCCAATTCTAACCCCTGCAAACAGGTTTTTAACGCCAATTTGAACTGTCCGCGATCCGTTTCTCGGTAACATCGATCGTACAGCCGCATCACTTCAGCTTCGCGAGGTGATGGAGATGTTTGCGCGATCGCATCTGCGGGCAGTATAAGAACCAGAACGGAGATCGCGCCTAGGGCGAAATGCTGGCACCGAGACGGAAACTTAATTGGGGATTGACGACGGTGAGTTTTGGTTGCAAATCGAATCATAATCGCGTTGATGCTTCACCTGCTAACGATAGCGCCGGTAATCTGAGTGTAAACCAACAGTTGCAACGCGAGATCGAACAAACGTGTCGGCACCCTCGTGCCAGTGTCGAACGCCAACAAGGATTGACCCGTATTATCCGATTGGTTTTGCAATCGGGGAAACTATGGCGAGAGCAAACTCCAGAATACGAGGAAGCATTGCAGCAAACCTGTTTGTACTTATGTCAGAATTTGTGCGATCGCTATCGTAGCGATCGTGCCAGCCTCATCACTTGGCTGAACCACTATTTAAAATGGCGGTTGCACGACCTGAGAGTTCAAGCACAAACCGAAACCAACCAACGGGTTTACCCCACTACTCCCGATGGCGAACGGGAATTAGACCTCGGAGAAATCCTTGCCGCACCGCCGCAGACGCCTCCGATCCTGCAAGCCACTCGCCAATGGGTTGAAACCGACCCCAGCGGTGAACTGCGTCGCCTCCACCTGCGCGGACGACCGGACGTCACTGCTCAAAAAATTATCCTGCGCCGCTTGCCACCAGAGGTCAGTTGGAAACAGATCTCGGCAGAGTTGGGGATTCCGATAGCAACCTTAAGCGCATTTTACCAGCGCACGTGTCTTCCCTGCTTGCGCAAATTTGGCAAATCGCAAGGATATCTTTGAGCTAGAGTGCGTTCTGGCGTTTTGATTCCATGGTGACGGTGTCACATGGATCTGCGCCGCAACGCACCCTACCAAGATTGTTAATATACGATCGCTCGCTGCCATACAACTTGCTCTATCCCAGACCTCGTAAAGTTTTCGGAGAATTCTAAAAAATTTTTCCCATTTTGCATAAAAGGGACGCCGAGAGCCGATAAGTCCTCAGAGTGTCTAGGAGAAGGTGCAATGGGAAACATTGTCGGTATCGATCTGGGAACGACTAACTCTGTGGCGGCGTTTAAATGGAGCAATGAAGCAGAAGTTGCCACGGACGACAAGAATCGTCCGATGTTAGTGCGGTCGGTGGTGGCGATTGATAACGGCGAGATTGTGGTTGGTCAGAGCAACTACCTCTACCAAGACTCCACTCAGGCGATCGCATCGGTCAAACGCTTGATGGGACGGAGTTTCAACGATCGCGTCGTTCAAGAGCAAAAATCGCGGTTTAACTATAAAATTACACCGCCAACTCGGGGAACCGAGAATAGCCTGTCGGTGTGGCTGGAAAACACGGAATATCAACCCGAGGAGATTTCTGCCAAAATTCTCGAATGGATGGCAAAGATTGCAAACCAATACCAACACCGTCTCGGACGGTCAGGGAATGTGACCCACGCCGTCGTTACCATTCCGGCTTATTTTAATGACAAACAGCGATACGCCACCCAAACGGCGGTTAATCTTGCCGGACTGACGCTGATAGAATTACTTCCCGAACCGACCGCAGCAGCGATCGCCTACAGCTTTCAACCCAACTCTGACGACGCCAAAACCATCTTAGTGTATGACTTCGGTGGCGGAACCTTTGACTCGTCATTAATCGTCGCCTCGGGAAATCAATTTATCGAAACCGGGAAAGCCGGGGATTTGTGGCTTGGTGGTGACGACATCGACGCCGCAATTATGGACTGGGTGAAAGCACAAGTGGCTCGGGAAGAAGGAATCGCAAATATTGACGAGTTAATCGCCGAAATGCCGCAACGCCAGCAGAATCGCTTTCTCGGCGACCTCAAAACCGCAGCCGAACGCGCCAAAATCGACCTTTCGCACGGCGATACAGCTCCCATCATTCCCTCAACGCCACTCCTCGATGAGTTGGGAATGCAAGTTCCGATCGAAGTCGAAATCACCCGCGATCGCTTTGACGAACTCATTTTACCAATTGTCGAACGCACCATCGCCATTTGTCACGAGGCGATCGCCATTTCCGAATATCCGCCGGACATGGTGGATCTGGTGTTGCTCGTTGGCGGATCGTCGCAGATTCCGCTGGTTCAACAAAAGGTTCGGGAAGCCTTTGGTGCCGATAAAGTCGCACTCTATTCAAAACCAATGCAAGCAGTTGCTCAAGGTGCAGCCATTGTTGCAGCAGGGTTGACCGAGAAAGTGGGAACGGTGTCGCGAGATTACGCCATCGAACTGACAGACGAGCCACGATATCGGTTAATCGAACGCGGCGATTTGCTTCCAGTGACCAAATCCCACACCTTTAAAACCGAAGCCGACGGACAGCGATTGATTCATTTTAAATTCTTCAGTCCCGATCGCGTCAGTGAAAGTCTCGATCGCTCCCCTCACGATGAATTTATCGGCGAAATGTGGCTGTCTCTCGATCGCGAATATCCCCGTGGCACCGAGGTGTTGGTCACCGCTGAGTTGGACGAACAAAATAGTTCGTTACAAATGACAGCCGTGCTGAAAAACAATCCCAGCGTTCGGGTAAGCAGTTCCTTTTCTCGCGGGGAAGAAGATGAGGAAATTGCCAAGGAAGTCGAACAAACCATTCGCGATCTCAATCAAGCCGAAATGCTAACCGAGCGTGGGGTTCAGTCGGCGAACGAATTGGCAGGAGAAGCCATTACAGCCGCCAACCAAATTCGCGATCGCCAAGGTCGAATTCAACCGGATCGTCGGGAAGCGGCGCAAGCCAAGTTACAAGAATTAAAAGCATTTGCGTCGCCAGATCGAACGACAGCATTACAGTTAATTGCCGAATTCGAGTTTATCCTGGAAGACCTGGATTTTGACCTCGCTCCCGCACAAGAACAGCGAATTCAAAAATTGGTCAAGAATTTACAATCGGCGGTCGATCGCAATGATGTTTCGGCGATGCAAAAATATACCGAAGATGCTGCAACTGAGTTTGGCAATCTCCCCGATCGCATTAAACTCCTTTGCGTGACTAAAGACGCGATCGCCAATGCCAGTTATCACGATCCGAGTGCAGCCAATTCGATGGCAGCAACCTATCAAAAATTAATCTCGGCATTGCGAATCCAGAACAACTCGGAAGCCGAGCGGTTGTGGCGACAATTGCAACCGCAAGCCAGCCAATATCTCGATCGCGAAGTGTCGAGTGGAAGTATTGCGACGGGGTTAACGCGATGATGAACACAATGAATTGTCCGGTGTGCGATCGTCCCAATGTCAAAGGCGATGTTTGTCCCAACTGCGATACGGATTTATCCCTAATTCGCAAGTTGCAATCGCTTCCTCCCGTCCCGTCGAGAATCCCCGTCGGAATTGCCACGGGAGCGATCGCGCTGTTATTCATTTTTGGCGTTGCTTTTGGGGTCGTCGGACACGCGACGTATGCTTCCCAACCGCAGCCAATGCCAATTGCTGAAATTTCCGATACCGTGTCTGATTTTGACATCGAGTTCGAGATTCCCAACGAGTCGTGCGGCGGTTTTTACTATCGAGTCCGTCCCGGGGATTCTCTAGCATTAATTGCCTTGCGATTTTACGGCAATGCCAAATGGCGATCGCCGCTGGTTCAGGCAAATCCAAAGTTACGCGATCGCCCGAATTTATTAAAGCCTAGGGAAATCGTCTTCGTGCCGAATTTAGTCGAGGTGTGTCCGCAATGAAGATCGACAAAATTGTTCTGGGATTTTCTATCTCAGACGCCGAATTGAAACTTAAAAAATCCCAACAAGATTTCACCGAAGCCAAAAAACTAGCGCGACACGGTCAATTTCGATTAGCGTTAGAAAGTTCCCAACGAATTTTGCAACGGTGGTCGAACTATCCGAGTTTGCTCGAACGGGTCTATCGTTGGGCGAAATTGTCAAACTTATTAGAGGATGTTCGTGCCAAATACCAACAATGGGAATCGAGCGTGAATCAAGCGAATCGGTTCGCATTCCAAGCGCGATCGCATCTAGAATCCGATTCTGGCAATCCGCGAGTGACCCGCGAGATTCAGATGGCGCTAGATCTGTACCGTAAAAGTTACGCGATCGTCAAAGATTCGCAGTTCAAAACTGCCATTCAATATTGCCGGAGTCTGCTAGAATTTCGTCAAAACTATTGTCAAACAGTGAAAAATGCAGAAAAACTGGCAGCAGACTGCTATTACAAGCTGGCGCTAGAGTATTACCAACACGCACAACAGCAATACCATAGTAGCGAAGTCGAATCGGCGATGGCTTTTGTCTATTCTCAGATACCGAAAGAAGTCGAATACGAGACACAATTGCAACAGGCTTACGAACTCGCGCGTGCCGAACGATGGGACGAAGCGATCGCCGAGGTGGAAGCCGCACTGCGCTATTTTTCCCGCGCTGATGGCAAACAATTATTATCACAATTTCACGGTTTTGTCAATGCAAAATCTGAATTTGAGTTGGGATTAACTGCCGAGCGAGCCAATTATTTTGCCTTGGCAGAGCTTCACTACCAAAGGGCGATCGACGCATTTCCCAATTCAATTGAATGTCAGACTCGCTGGGGGATTATTGCTCTCAAACAATATCGTCCCGAGGAAGCACGATCGCGGTTGCAAAACATACACACCCACCGCGCGGCTTACCTGCGAGGATTTGCCTATTTCCAACAAAAAGATTGGCAAAACCTGCGGCGAGAATGGCAAAATCTCCAAACTCCAGAAGTCAACCAACAACGGGAATCGGTCAAAATTGCCGCGACCCACGATCGCCTGCAACATTGCCGAACCATCGAACAAGCGATCGACAATCGAGATTTAGAAACCGCGCGATCTATTGCCGAAACCTTTATGCAAAAATACGGTGAAGTCGAACCCGTCGTCACCAATCTCGAACGGCACATAAAACCCCGGATCGAATGCCAGCATTGGCAGAATAAAAATTGGCAGCAAATTGCCAATATGGCGCGAGAGCGATTTGAAGCCGAGTTGGACTTGGTTTCCCTGCACAATTGGGCGATCGCCAATTATTATTTTTCTAAAACTAATCCGAACGCGCTGTCGGATTTTATCGTATCTGGAATGATGGCACTGGCAAACTTAGACTGCGATCCGGTGTTTGACCAGTTGCACTGGCTCGATGGTAAAAAACTCGATCGCCAGGAAGTCGCGCGGGAATTAGAGCAGGCGATCGAGAATGCCATTCACGAGTTCAAAGATAAGGATCTCAATCACTATTTACACTTGCGAGATCTCTATCGTCGCGATCGGCTGATCCTGGATCGCGGTGGGATTCAAGTCGGTCAATTTTGCCTGACCCCTGGCATTTACCAACGCTATCGCGATCGCCTCTCGGAGGTGACCATTCCCGTCAATTTGTTGGGATGTCTTTATACCGATTGGGGATTGGCAGTTGCGGCGTGTTTGGAAGGAGATTTCAATCGTGCCAAGTCCCTCACCCCTGCTCCCAAACCGCTCTCTCAATCCGAACAACTGGCACGGGATACCGTCGCGTATCGGTTTGGCTGTCACTGTTTAGAACAAAATCGGTGGAGAGAGGCATTCAAACAGTTCAACTTGGCGCGATCGCAGTTACAAATTAAGACCGAATGGCGCAACAATCTCAATCGCCTCTGTCGAGATCGAAGTCAAGAGATTGACGACTTCCAAGACCGCATTTCCTTTGGCGAACTTTGGCACAGTTTGCTAGAAACTCCAGACGCCAATCGCTATTTGGTCGAATCGAAAGCTAAAGCGATCGCCGATAAAATCAGTCGCGACAAAATCGCCGAATCCGAGGCATTAGAACAACTGCGAGAACTGCAACAACGCGATCGCCAAAATCCCACGGTCGGTCATTTCATCGAACAGCTTGAAATCAATCAAGAAGGACGCAAAATTCAAGCACTGATGGATCGCGAGCAGTTTGAAGCCGCACTGCGACTGGCCAAGCAATCGCGCCATCAACGGATTCGCTACGTCATGGCGGACCTGTGCGTCTCCATCGCTGTCGATGGGGTCAATAGCGGTCGCTTACCACTCAAAGCAGCTTACGAACTCGGAACTTGGGCGCATCAGCTTTGTCCTGACGAACCGAGTTTTATTCCGTTTTACCAACAACTCGGCATCCGATAACCTGCGAAGCACCATGACACCATCTCAAGTCACCCTCAATCCGTACGAAATTCTCGGCGTTTCGGCAACAGCGTCTAAAGCCGAAATTACCAAAGCTGTCGCGATCGCCATGAAGCGAAAACAATATCCGGTCAAGGCGATCGCCGAAGCACAAAAATGCTTGCTCGACCCCAAACGGCGGTTGCTTTCCGATTACTTGCAACCGATTTTACCGTCGGTGCAACGACTCAAACGGCAAGACTATTCTTTATTGAAAACCGACCCGCCTTCGTTCTCAATCCTGTCGGAATTCGACCGGTTGGAAACGGCAAAAATGCAACCGTTTGCGATTGTGAATCCCTTAACTCAACCGCCAGATTCGGGTTACAAACCCGGCGGCGATCGCGAGGTTTTATCTCCCCAATCTATTCTCTCGAAAGTCGATTGCAATTCCCAACCGCCATCGGTGCCAGAGTCTCCGAAAAAATCGGCGATCGCGATTTGGAGTTTCGATATCATTCGCGTGGTTGGTGCGATTTTAATTCTATCGGGTTTTTTCCACTTGACCGGCTCATCCGGCGCCATGGAAACCTCGCGAAACACTGCCGTCAGCCAGCAAATTCAAACTTCGCCATCAACTGTCGAATCCCGATCCGAATCCCCCGTTCGCGAAAGGATTCAAACCTCGCCATCAAACATCGAATCCCGATCCGAATACACGCCAAAACCCCGGCGCAAAATCCGAATCAAACGATCGCCTTCCACTCCCGAACCCTCTTCCGTCCGACGCACTTATCGTTTCCCGCTAAGCGTTTGCGGCGACTCCAATGCCAGGGGATTGCAAACTTGGTATCCCGTCTATGTCGATTACAGCGAATCCCGGTTGCAATTCATTCGCGATCGCTACTGCGGCGATGCCTATAAAAAATTGCGCGAAACCGGAGAAGTTTCGATTCAGGTCGCCTCGTTTAACAGCCGTCGCGATGCCGAACAATTTGCCGAATTAATGCAACAGAAAATTGGCAGCGGCGAAGTTGGCGATCCCACGCAACTTTGAAGTTTAGGAAGTGAAAACAATGTCCGCTCAATTGCAACTCAGTCCCCAACTGCGAGCCGAACTGGTACGACAACTGGGACAGCTCAAACAACAGAATGCGATCTTGGCGCAAAACTTACGAGAACAAAAATCGAAAGCGGCGATCGCCCAGGAAGAACTGTTTCTCGAACTGCTCGAAGTGACCGACGCGCTGGAGTTTCTGCTAAACTTTATGGACGAGCATCCCAACTTTAGCGATCGCTTTTTGCAGCGTTTGCCAAAATCCCTCGGGAGCATCCAGCGCAAACTTTTGGCAGTGCTGGAACGACGACAGGTCTCGGCAATTGCGTTGGAGGGAGACCGACCCAACTTCGAGTTTTGTCGCGTTGTCGATCGCGAAGTCAGGGACGATCTCGAAGATCAAACGATTACGTGTGTCGTTCGTCAAGGGTTCCGCTGGGAGGATAAAGTGTTGCGTCCGGTTGAAGTGATTACCTCAAAGCCATCCTAGTTCAAACCGAGTTTGTAATGGCGCGCGATCCCGCTCGCGTGCCAGACCGATACAATCACAGATTGCGGCGAGTCTATCAATTCTATATAAAAAAAATGGTTAACTTATCATGGTTTATCCTTCTCAAAATATTGACAATCAATCGCTTTCCATTCCCATTACCTCACAAGTACGGGAAACGGCAAAACAATTTGCCCTCGAACAACCGACTTTGGAAACACGCGAACGGGTCTACTTCAATACGCTTGCCGTGTCAGTCGTCCGCAATTACTTACAGTGGATAGGCATCGAGACCAATCTTAACGATAGCGACAGTTGGAATTCGATCGCGCGCCTGTGTGCTGACATTGCCGACTTAATTATTGTCGGAGTGGGACGGTTGGAATGTCGTCCAGTCAAACCCAATCAAGTCCATTGCTTTGTCCCGCCAGAGGTGTGGCAAGATCGCCTCGGTTATGTTGTCGTTCGGATTCACAATTCTCTCAAACAAGCCATGATTTTAGGCTTTGTTTACGCAGTCAATTCTGAGGAAGTTCCCCTGTCCCACTTGCAACCGATTGAAGCCTTACTTCCCTCATTACATCGGGATCTGGCAATCACGCGGTTGGGTCGGTGGGTTGGCGGTCAATTCGAGGTCGGATGGCAATCAGTCGAGGAGCTTTTTCGCCACGACAAACGACCGCTCGCCTTTCAATTTAGAATGGTCGATAACGAGCCAATTCGACGCGGTAAATTGCTGGATTTAGGTTTGCAATTGGGACAGATATCGGTTGTTTTATTAGTGGCGATTACCCCAAAAACCGATCGCCTTGGCGTTTGCATCCAAGTCCACCCCAACCGCGACGCCACTTATTTACCGCCGAATTTAGGCTTGCGGTTGCTCTCCGATCGCTACGACCTGTTACAAGAAGTGCGATCGCGCGATCGCGATAATTACATCCAACTCCCTCGGTTTCACGCCGAATCGGGAGAACGGTTTCACGTTCAGATCGCCTTAGAAGATGCTATGGTAACTGAAACATTTTCGATCTAATTGAAGGGAGGTCGATCGCTCGCGGCTCGATGACTTACCAACTGATTGTTAGTTTAGGACGAGGAAATTTACGGGAAGGATTTCCAGCAGTCACGGCGCGCATTGTGACACCCCACAATCGGAATCCACTTCAGGTCACCGGGAGTTTACCCGGATTTCCGCAATTGTCATATATTTACCAGCGTTGGCTGTTATTGTATCAAGGGTTGTATCAAGGGTGGGAGTTCAATCCGCGCATTGAATTCGACCCCGCTGATATTACCAATGTTTCGGAAGTAGAATTCAGTCAACTTTGCAACCGCTTTGGCGAGACCTTAAATGAATGGCTCGATACACCTGGATTTCGACCGATCGAGCGGCAAATTCGATCGCTCCTTCATCCCACTGATACCATTCAAGCCATCCTCGAAACCGATAATACTAAAGTGCGACGCTTACCCTGGCAATTATGGAATTTTTTAACAGATTATCCCAACACAGAATTATCGCTCAGTTTACCCAATTATCGCCACGGCGTCAAGACCAAAATCCAACGCAATCGGGTTAGAATTTTAGCAATTCTCGGCAAGAGCCAAGGCATTGACCTCGATCGCGATCGCGCCGAGCTGCAATCGCTACCGCATACCGAAATCCAACTTTTAGTCGAACCGTCCCGACGGGAAATCGATCGCCACCTCTGGGACGAACGGGGTTGGGATATTCTATTTTTCGCCGGTCACAGCGGCATTCAAACCGACGAAAATCGAGGCGAACTGTGGGTCAACGCCACCGAAACTCTCGCGATCGCCCAACTCAAACCCGCCCTCCAAACCGCGATCGCCCGAGGGTTGCAACTGGCAATTTTTAATTCCTGCGACGGTTTAGCACTCGCCACCAATTTAGCTGAATTACATATTCCGCAAACGATCGTCATGCGCGAACCCGTTCCCGACGCGATCGCCCAAGCCTTTTTAACCTATTTTCTCCCCACCTTTGCCAACGGAAAACCCCTCGATTTAGCCGTAAGAGAAGCTCGTGAAAAACTCTACAGTCTAGAAGATCGATTTCCGTGTGCTAGCTGGCTCCCCGTCATCTGTCACAATCCTGCCGAAGCCATGGTCTTGTGGCATCAACTTCCTGGAAATCCGGCAAGGGTCACACCCGATCCACCTCCGACCCAACGCATCGCCTGGACGAGCATTGTGATTGGCTTCGTTCTTTGGTGCATTCGCCAACTGGGAGGATTGCAACCCTTAGAACTTTACGCTTACGATCTCTTGATGCGATCGCGTCCTTCCGAACCGCCAGACCACCGCCTCCTTTTAGTGATGGCCGTCGAATCCGATAAAGAATTGGTCGAATCCTACCCCCTCAACGATCGAGATCTCAACCAACTCTTAAAGGCGATCGACCGCAATCGACCGCGCGTCATTGGGATAAATCTTTATCGCGACCACTCGGTTCCACCGGGTTCCGATCCATTGAACGATCGCCTCCAAAACCAGTCGAACTTAATCGGAATTTGCAAAACAGAAGATAACAACCAGCGGGGAATCAAGCCGCATTCGAGCTTCCCCAACTCGCGCATCGGTTTTAACGATATCGTCGTCGATCCCGATCGCGTCGTCCGGCGTCACTTAGTCTTTATGAAATCTAATGCCAAATGTCCCACCAAATACGCCTTCAGCACCCATTTGGCATTTCGCTATCTCCAAGCAGAAGGACTGTTCCCTCGTTCCACACCACAAGGATTCGTTAAAATTGGGGACAAAGTGTTGACAAAACTCCAACCCAATACCGGCGGATATCGTCAAATCGATAGCCGTGGTTCCCAACTGTTGCTGAACTATCGAATGTCAGAACCCATCGCGCGATCGGTTACTTTAACAGATGTCTTGGCAGGCAACATCGATCCGAGTTGGATTCGAGACAAAATCGTTTTAATCGGCTCGAAAATGGAGTCAACCCCTGGCGATTTATTGGTAACCCCTTACGCCCGTGACGTTCCCGGAACCCTCATCCACGCGCACATGACCAGTCAAATTATCTCAGCGGTTTTAGACGACCGTCCCTCAATCGACTCGCTGTCGTTCTGGCAAGAATGGGTGTGGATCGCGGCGTGGATTTTAGTCGCAGAAGGATTGACCCGGATGCAGGGCAACCGATTTCGACTCTTTGCCAGCACTGGCATCGCGGTTGCTATCCTATACGGCATTTGTTGGGTCGCTCTGATTCGCGGTCTGTGGTTGCCCCTCGTCCCCTCGGGATTAGGAACGATACTGCTACCGATATTTTTAACCCTTCGCGATCGACTCGGACTTCGCTCGAACTGACCCAACCCAGATTTTATCCAAGATTTTGCATAAAGCACGCCCAATTCACCGATAACTCAGTAGAAGTGATTTTGAGGGAGACCGTTGAACAAGTCTGTCTTTCCGCTAACATTGGCAATCAGCACCATTCCAGCCATCCTATTACCCCTGTGGAGCATCGCCTCAATTCTCCCATCCCCGAAAACGCCACCAGTTGCTGTCGAATTCGACCCTCCTGATAGCGATGCTCCCGATAACCGCGAAGGTTCCTCCAGTCGCACGCTATGTCCTGAAACCGATCTGCCATTAACCGCTTTAGTGCCTCCGAGAGCTTCCGGGTTGACTGTCTCGCCTCATCCAACGTTCTGGTTTTATATCCCTTATCGTTTGTCGCATCCGATCGAATTTATCCTATTTGACAACACGGACGCGCCAATTTATCGGACGGTCGTCACGCATACAGGCGAGCCAGAACTTGTTAGCTTTTCCCTTCCCAATAACGAACCGCCGCTTGAGATCGGTCAACGCTATCGCTGGCAGCTTTCTTTTCTGTGCAACCCCAGAATGCGGACTGAAGACGACTACGTGAGTGGGTCGATCTTGCGAAGAGAGATTGACAAGACATTACAACAGCAGTTAGATACGGCAACTGACGCGATCGCCCGTGCCGAAGTTTATGCCGAACGCGGTTTCTGGTACGATACCTTAACCACGCTAGCCCGGTTGCGGCGCGATCGCCCTCACAATCAAACAATCACTTTGGAGTGGCGCGAACTCCTCGAATCTGTCAATTTAGAGCCTTTGGCAGATAAGGATATTAGAGAATAAAATTGATAATCTCCGTGGTGTAGAAAACTATTAAAGCGAATAGAGTCAGGGAATTTCCGCGAGAGGCATTGACATCGCCCACGAATAGAACTTTTGGGATTCTGACGCCGTCCGCCCAAGAACTCGTTACGAAGGGAGGAATCCAATGCCATGTTAAACTTTTTTAGCTCGATGATAGAGCAATTTTTAGAGCTGTCGCGTACCTCAGTTGAGGAAGGCAACAGCTCCAGAAGGCAACAAGGAAGTGTCCCTCATCAGTCCGGAAAATGCTCTATTAATATCACGCTCTCTCTTCTGAATTTTTCAAACACCCAACCCACGAGATCGCGCGAAACAAAATAGGCAGGCATTGTCAATCGAGACGGATCGCCTCAACCGCAATGCCCCCAAGTGGCTATTCCGCGTCGCCGACCCGATCGTATTCGCGATCGCCGAAAATTGCGCTGGGATGGCGATAGAATTTGAATTCGAGCAGATTGTGAAACGGATCTTCTAAGAACACCGTGCGATGTTCCAAGGGTAGCCCTTTAAACCGTAACTTCGGTTGCTGGTAAAACGTCAATTGCTTGCGTTGCGCTCGTTCCACCAATGCCATCCACTCGGCTTCCGACTCGAACACCAACCCGAAATGGCGGGGATAAATCCCCTTTTGCGGCGTTAGGGGTTCTTGGGTCACGTGAGCGACGAGTTGGTTGTCGTAGAGGTTCAAAATCACCGACGTGGGGGACTCGCGACCGACTTGGCAACCGAGACCGTCGGCGTAGAATGCTTTGGTGCGGGGAATATCGCTAACGGGGAAGGCAAGATGGAATAGTACAGAACTCATGGGATATCGCTAAATGCAGATTTCAGACTCTCTCTCTCATTATTTATCGATGCTGTTAGATCCTTCATCCCCCATACGCTGGGTTGTTGCTGTCGGATTGAATGCAGTTTTGCTGGGACTGGTAGCCATCGCTCCGAAAAAATTGCTGACCCCGGCTGGCTTGGTACATGCTTGGATCCTCGGCGTCATCGTCTGGGGATGCCTGGGTTGGCAGGGTTACGCGATTGTGGGATTCTATTTCTTAGTCGGATCGGCGGTGACGCGGATCGGTCTGGCCCAAAAAGAAGCCGCTGGAATTGCCGAAAAGCGATCGGGTGCCAGGGGACCGGAAAACGTCTGGGGGTCGGCTCTAGCGGGAACGATTTGCGCGATTGGGGCGTTAATTTTTCGGGAATTGGATGCACCTCAAGTGGTTTCGCTGCTGGGGTTGGGATATGTCGCCAGTTTTGCCACGAAGCTGTCGGATACGACTGCAAGCGAGGTGGGGAAGGCGTATGGCAAGCGTACGTTCTTGATTACGACCCTGCAACCGGTGGAGCGGGGAACGGAAGGTGCGGTGAGTTTGGAAGGCACGATCGCGGGAATGGTCGCTTCGGTCGCGATCGCCGTGTTGGGATGGGGCGTCGGGGCGATCGATGCTATTGGTATATTGTATTGCATTGTGGCGGCATTTATCGCGACGAATTTTGAAAGCGCGATCGGTGCCACGTTTCAAGCACAATTCGATTGGCTGACGAATGAGGTGGTCAATATCATTAATACGCTGATTGGCGCGATCGCTGCTATATTGCTAGCACTGGCGTGGTTGTACGGGCAAACCTTACTAGCTGCCTAATTTTCTCTATCGGGAGACAGACCCGTAGCGGGAGGAAACTCTCCACATCGGTAGAGGACTGAGGTGCGATCGCTTCGTTAGGTTAGATCGTAGTGGGTACGATACATATTCCACCGTGCAGCAACAGCAAGAGGAGGTCTCGTTATGACGATGACCGGACTGCAAGTTTTTGATACCACCGTCCATAAAACCGATAATTGGGTCAACGACATTGCCCAAAGACTGCATACCGATGACACGCATCATGCATTTCAAGGGTTGCGCGTGACTTTACACGCCCTGCGCGATCGCCTTACTGTCGAAGAAGCCGCTCAGTTAGGCGCTCAATTGCCGATTTTACTGGCTGGATTTTACTACGAAGACTGGAAGCCGGCTCAATCGCCGACCAAACAGCGGTCTAAAGACGAATTTTTGCAACCGATTCGCGAGTATTTCCAAGGTGTTAATGCCGATTTTGATGCTGAAATAGTCGTTCGTTCGGTATTTTGCTTACTGAGCGATCGCATTACCCGAGGCGAAATCGAAGATATTACTAAAATGATGCCCGCCGAACTCCAACAACTCTGGCCCGAACTCGTTCGCGCGTAATCGACCGATCCCGAGCAGTTTAGTTCATCACCGGGAGGAATCGATTACGATTATGCAACTACCACTGGAAATCACCTATCGCGGCGTTGATAAAACCGACGAACTCGAATCCCTCGTACGCGAGAAAGTCGGCAAACTCGAACAAGTTCACGATCGCATCAATGGCTGTCGTATCGCACTGGAAAAGGAACAGGATCGTCCCCGTAGCGGTTCTCCCTATCGGGTGCGACTCGATATCACCGTTCCGCCAAGTCACGAAATTGCCGTGGATCGCAATCCCGGTGAAGGGACTCAGTACGATCCGCTCGAAACGGTTATCCGCAATGCGTTCGAGGCTGCACGCCGCCAGCTTGCTGAATTGAAAGAGCGACAGCAGCGTGAGGTCAAATCGCACCCCTATCAGGAAACAGCGGCGATCGTGACGCATTTAGAAGGCAATTACGGCTTTTTGAGAACCCTCGATACGGGTCGCGAAATCTACTTTCACCGCAACAGCGTAAGCGATCGCGATTTCGAGCGTCTCGAAGTCGGGACGGGAGTCCAATTTGCCGAGGAAGAAGGCGAAATGGGTCCTCAAGCTACGACAGTTCAAATTGTCGATAAACCCGGCGCGCGCGTGTCTAAACCAACTGAAACAAACGTCGAATCGCCAATGGGTTGGCAATAACAATAACCCAGAATCAATACAATGCGATCGGCACCCTCGTTCTCGGGGGTGCTATTATCGATCGCGCCCTTATCGCAATTTTGATATGGATAACGATCTAGTTGCCTTTTTTATTGGAATTGGCGTCCTCGTGCTGTATCTGATTATTTCGGCAAAAACGGAAATGGGAACAAAGTTGCCCTGGCGAGGCGATCGCACGGTATCCTTCGCCTCATTTTGACTGTAATCCACTGGAGGACTAAAATTGACTGCTACGTGAGACGGAAGTTCGATATTGGTTAAATCTAAATCGCCAATCCGAACGATTTGACTGGCAGTTTCAGAAAATCCCATATCGGCTAAAAAGTAAGCGGCGATCGCCAAGGCTTGTTGTTGCTGTTGGGAGAGAATTACGGGAAAACTGGATTCGATGAGGGTGTAGGGACGATTGGGAGCGCTATCGATCTCAAAGCCGCAACTTCTTAATTTGGCGATCGCGCGGCTTAATTTTTGTTTGATATCTCCTGGCGATTGTCCGTTTTGCTGGAGAATAACCGAGAGGCGATCGCACAATTCTCGACGCGCGATCGAACCTTGAGACAGCAATTTTAAGATATCTAAAGCGAAAGCAATCTGGTTATAGTCTCTGTTCTTATCGGACATTAATCTCGTATAATCAGAAAAAACGCTTTCCCATAATGTATGACAACATTTGCAAATTCATCGCCGAAACCTTTCCCGAAGATATCGCCACCTGGTTGTTGGGAACGCCAGTCCCCCTGACCCAACTCAGTCCCACCGAACTTTCGCTCGAACCCATTCGCGCCGACACGCTGATTTTGCTCCAAAGTGACGATCTCATTCTCCATGTGGAGTTTCAGACCCAACCCGATGAGACGATCCCATTTCGGATGCTCGATTATCGAGTTCGAGTGTACCGTCGGTTTCCCGAGAAACGCATGAAGCAGGTGGTGGTTTATCTGCAATCCACCGATTCGCCACTGGTGAGACAAACCGCGTTTCGCTTAGAGAAAACCTACCACGAGTTTGATGTGGTGCGATTGTGGGAACAACCCGCCGAGGTGTTCTTAAACACGTCGGGATTGTTACCGTTTGCGGTTTTGGGTCAAACCGACGAGCCAGAGCGGGTTTTGGAACGAGTGGCGCGGGAAATCGAAACCATCGAGCGATCGCGCTAACGCAGCAACTTGGCTGCATCAACCGCCATTCTAGCGGGGTTAAAATTGGATCGAGAGGGGATTAACCAAATTCTGAGGAGGGAGATCGTGCAGGAATCGTCTTTTTACCAACAACTGTTGGAAGAAGGTCGCCAAGAAGGTCGCCAAGAGGGTC
>CAYQUF010000101.1:0-16459 GCA_964420595.1 uncultured bacterium | reverse complement strand
TTTACCGGAAGTCGATCCGAGCACCCGCACGCAAGTCGTTGTCTTGACGCTCGATTTACAGCGAGTACCCTATGGAGGGCGGTTCGCGAACCGCCCCTACCCAATGACTCGATCTGGTTGGATGGTTAATACACGAGCGCTGGGGAATGATTTGCAATTGAACAGCCGATCTTCATCTAGTTTTTCTCCAAATTAGTTAAATATGGTACTGTCTCCCAATCTCGGATCGTTATTAATGCGAGCGGTTGCTGCGGTTCTGGGTCGATCGCGATCGAAGTGAATGCGTTGTGCTGGAAAGTAAATCGTCTGATATGCCTTAACCGTTGCTTCTGGGGGTAAACCTTCCTGCGATCGCGCAATGGCTCGTTCTAATGCCGTTTCAAAACTACAGTCAACCCAAAATGACAGATCGTAATACTGATGAAGTTGACGTTTTAATAAAAATATTCCCTCTAGCACGATAACATCTATATCTTCAAAGTTGTAGGTATGTTTTCGATAGTTCGTTGCCGTTTCTTCGGCATAATCGGCTTCCACGCAAATCGAGCGCAGCTCCTGCAAGGGAAAAACCAGGCGAGCAAACAACTCGTCAAAACGAATGGCATGTTGATAAAAATGCTCGGCTGGATCGATTGAGCTAAATCGCCGATCCGGTAGGTTCAACCAGCCATCAATATTAATGTTGGCGACTCGTAGATGTTTCGGTACAAGCCTTGCAACCAGTTTTGCGGCAATATAGCCTTTTCCAGACCCATCAATTCCGGAAATAGCAACCAGGGTTGCCCGTCGGTCTGGACGAGATGCGTGCTGGGTAGCGATCGCCTCTACAACATCATCAATTCTCATGGGGAAAATTAAAAAATTGACGGGTTGGATTGACAAGGCGATCGTTTTCTCCAAAGTCAAACCAATGCCGATCGCGATCGCCTGAAACGTTGCACTCCCGAACGTCGTCTCTATCCGCGAACGCTGCTATCCGGCATCGTCGTCCCTTCAAACCTGGCACGATGTAAATTCGCACCCTCTATATTTGCCCCCGTCAAATTCGCCAGCGTCAGATCCGCATAGGACAAATCGGCATTTTGCAAATCGGCATTTTGCAAATCGACTTCATGCAGATCCGTCCCCGACAGCCGCGCGTTGGCTAGCTTCCCACTCTGTAAGTTTGCCATGCTGAGATTGGCGCGATCGAGATCGGCACCTTCGAGGTTGGCATGACTCAAATCGGCACTGCCTAAATTGGTCATTTGCAAGTTTGCACCGTACAGATTTGCTTCGCACAGGTTGGCGTGGCTTAAATCAGAACGGCTGAGGTCGGCTTTGGTCAAGTCAGTGCGGCGCAAGTCGGCGTGACTTAGATCGACTTCTGGCAAACACGCTTGCTCCAGATTGGCAGCGGCGAGGTTTAATTCCGAAAAATCCCGCTCTCCCGCCTCGTAGCGTCCGAGGATTTCTGACCCCGCGATCGCGGCTTGGGTTTCCCCTTCAATTGCTGGAGTCGATTCGACTGGCGAGCCGTTCGACTTGAGGGGTAAGTCAACGTCCATTTCGCGAGTCCGACTGTCCCGAACCGTTGAAATGGGTTCGGATTCGATCGCGATTCCGTCGGTGGCAGTTTCGGCGGCGACATTGCCAATTTCGGTGACCGTGGCTCTAGGCGTCTCAGGCGTTTCGGCAGATCCGCGATCGCGTTGGAGCAATTCGACCCGATTGGCGAGTTGTTCGACTTGACTCAGGAGAAAATTGAGATCGTTCGTGGGGATATCCACCCGCGATTTGAGCTGTTGCAACTCTGCTTGCAAGACCGTCGGATCGAACCCTGGCGCAGACTTGGCGGTTTCGGATTGCGGTTGGCGCAGCGACTGAATCTGTTCGTGGAGTTTGGTGGTAACGTTATCGATTTTGGTATCGATTTGCTCGATTTTCTCGTCCAGTTTCGGCAAGTCGGTTTCAAGACCCTTCATTTGAGCGCGGTTGCGATCGAGCATGAGGCGATCGTCGCGTCGGCGATTGTAAAAGTTTAACAGCAAGGCGACAGTGAGGGGAGCGGTGCCGAAAATAATCGCGATCGGTGCTGCGGCTAAATCTCCCTGTTGGACGATAATGTAGCTGGCGATCGTACCGACCACAGACGCAAACAGAAACAGGTATTCGAGAATGTCAAACGTATCGCGCCGATTCATAATGACCCCCGGATGAACGAAACACTGGAGACGAGACGCACGAGCTGCGCTTTCTAGATGCTACCAGAGGGGTCGTCCAATCGGGGCGATCGCGCCGGTGAAGGTTTGCAAATTCGCGGAACTTCCCGGTGGCTCGGATATCTTGGGAAATAGAAACAAAGATAGTATTTTATTTCGCAATGAAAGGTCAGTTCATTCAAATCGGTCTAGTGGCGATCGCGATGATGGCATCGGTGGCGGGATCCGTTCGAGCCGAAACCGCAACCCGGATCGCGCAAGGGACGGAGTGCGACACGGCGGTTCAATGCTTGCGCTTGGGAAATCAACTCGCTCAAAATGGTAACTATTCCGGAGCGGTATCGCTCTACAATCGAGCCATATCACTCGATCGCAGCCAGACGCTTTATCAGTCTCTCACTTGGTACAATTGGGGTCTATCGTTGCAAAAAGATGGCGATTGTGTCGGTGCCATCCGAATGTATACCAACGCCATTAGCAATGACCGAGGTTGGGGAACGGTAAGCATAGCAAGCGCTCACAACAACCAGGGAATTTGCCACGCTCGCATCGGACAGTACAATCGAGCTTTAGAAGCCTTGGAAAATGCGGTTCAAGCTGCCAATTCCGACGAGCAGAGACAGCAATACCAACAGAATCTAGAGATTGTCGAACAATTGGTTAACAACTAGAGCTGCACGCTCCCTATCCCCCCATCCTCCCAAACTCCAACGCGAAAGCGGATGTGATACGCTAACTGGGTTGAAAACTGCCACACACCTAAAACGATTGAGCATGGAGAAACGACGAGTCGGGTTGCTATTTGGCGGACGTTCCGGCGAACACGAGGTTTCCGTCAGTTCCGCACGAGCGATCGCCAAGGCGCTGAATTCCGGCGAAAATGCCGATAAATACGAACTTCTGCCGTTTTACATTCAAAAAGACGGATTGTGGCAGACAGACGAAATTGCCCGACAGGTACTCGAATACAATTCCCAGGTTAGCGCCAGTTCGAGCGATCGCTCCCGACTGTGGCAGTTTCCCGCTAAAGTTTCAAAGGTAGACGTGTGGTTTCCCATTCTCCACGGTCCCAACGGCGAGGATGGCACGATTCAAGGATTGCTAACCTTGATGCAAATGCCGTTTGTCGGATCTGGCGTGCTGGGATCGGCGGCGGGAATGGATAAAATTACCATGAAAATGGTGTTTGAATCCGCCGGACTGGCTCAGGTAAATTACGTGGCGATCGATCGCGCCGAAATTTGGTCGAATCCCTGCGTTTTTCCCAAAATTGGCGATCGCATCGAGCAAGAATTGGGTTACCCGTGTTTCGTCAAACCCGCCAACCTCGGTTCGTCGGTGGGCATTTCCAAGGTACAATCGCGTCAGGAACTCGAAACCGCCCTCGATGAAGCCGCCAGTTACGATCGCCGCATTATCGTCGAAGCTGGCGTGACGGCGCGAGAAGTCGAATGTGCCGTCCTCGGAAATGACAATCCCCGCGCGTCGGTGGTCGGCGAAATTGCCTATCAGGGCGACTTTTACGATTACGAAACGAAATATACCGCCGGAGAAGCCGAGTTAGCGATTCCCGCGTCTCTCCCCGACGCGATCGCCGATAAAATTCGAGATATGGCAGTTCGAGCGTTTAAAGCGATTGATGCGGCGGGCTTAGCTAGGGTAGACTTTTTCTATAACGAGGCAACTGGCGAAGTCCTGATTAACGAGATTAACACCTTGCCCGGCTTTACGGCAACGAGTATGTATCCTCAATTGTGGGCTGCCAGTGGCATCGAGTTTCCAGAATTGGTCGATCGGTTAATTCAATTGGCGATCGAGCGCAATTCCGAGTAAAAGTCACCTTTCAATTCGGTGCATCGTGGGAACGAATCGCCCTTCCCAATCGAAGTCACCTTCACCTCAGCCGTCGTCGGACGAACGGCAAATCGATCGCCTGCGTGCCTTTGTGTCTTCCCCTTCTCAACGTTCTCGACCGAGGCTGTTAAAGCGGATATTGACCATTGGATTAGGGGTTTGGTTGGGGATGGTTTTACTCGGTGGCGGCGCGTTTTTAATCTTGAGCAATCCCCGTTTTGTTCGATCGCCTCAAGTCGAACCCGAGGGCAAATTATCGCCTTGGTCGTTCGGAGCGATCGCGCTTTGTTGTGCGGGAAGTTGCCTCGCGATCGCGCGGTGGTTGGAACGGGAATAGGGGATGAGGAGAAATGTAGGGGTTTGGTTCCCAATCTCTTCCCAATCTCGGGTTGCGCTTATGCTTGCAAACTGCGCTGCATCAGGTGAAATGCAATCTTTAAATTGGCTTGCGTCCAGAGCAGCGGCGTGGCATCTCCGGGGACGTATTTGCCGGATTCGAGAAAATACAATTCCGGGCATTTGAAGGCTCCAAATTGGCTGTCAGATGGGGTGAGTTGTCCGATCGCGCGGTTGAAATAGTGGGTTTGTTGTTGTAAGTCTTGCGATTGGCGATCGCGCTGGTATTTCATCCCAAAAATTGCCGAGACGATCGGATCGAACAAGCACCATTGCGCTTCCTCTCCCGGTTGCAATTGACGATTTCGTTCGGCGAGCCAAGTTTCGCGATCGCTCGATACGCTGGTGCGGATATCTTCGGGAATGCTGCGATAGTCGCGACACCAAAAGGAATCGCCGAGATAGCGCCGAATGCCGTATTCTCCTTGTAAGTGCGTGATGACGTTTTCAAGGATGCGATCGCCCATTGATTCGTCAACCACCTGTAACGGATAAATTAAGAACAAAAGTGCGGCATCCGATTCTCGATATTTTTCGCCATCGTTTTGGGTGCATTCGTTCGGTAACATTGTATCGAGGGTCTTCGTACCGACTTGAATTAACAGCTCGATGTCTTGAATCGTAATGCCGCGATCTTGCAATAACGGCGAGAGCGAATTGGAAGTTTCGAGGAGTTGTTGCAGCGATCGCAATCCAGCCACCACCCCCCCAATACTAGACGCTTCTATTTTGGGCATTTCTTCCCAATGTCCGCTGTCTTCGTCTTGCCAATAGCGAACGGCTTTAAAATAACGCACTAATTTCGCGATCGTCTCAATTTCATCCGAGCTGGGTTCGAGTTCGCCGTCCGCCACCAACCGACAGTAAAACCAAAGGAAATATCCCAATGCATCGTTTTGAGCGTGGTTCCACGTTTCGGAGAGTTCTTGTAAACTTTCACCGTCGAAGCGAATGTGAATTCGATCCATTTGATTGGCGGGAGATTCGCCTCGATCGATAATGCGATCGAACCGAGGTTTCTGAGTTTGGAGCCAGCGAGCCAGCGATCGGGTGCAGCGAATTGCCGTCTCGCGATCGCCGCTTAAGTAATGGGCATAAGCCACATAAACATTGTCGCGAATCCAAACCGCCCGATATCCCGTATATTCTGCCCGCTCTTGTAACTGAGCGGCTGAAAATAAGCCCGTTTTCAAAGTTGGAAACTCAAACGTCCCTTGACCTTCGAGAAAGCGAGACAAACTTTGAATCTCGGCAAGTGCGTAGTCCGAGCGCAGCCAATCGAGGAGTTTTTCGTGATGAAGAACTAGCATAAACAAGCAATAAAATACACTAACTTAACGATCGCGATCGCGCAGGATGACGCCCTCCCCCTTCCCAATTCCCAGACTTGTTATGTTTTATAACCGAGATCGAGAAATTTAAAGACTTGGGGCTAGGATGTAGATTAATCGAAGCGCTCGACAGATAGTCATGTCTGAAGACAATATTCAGGTTTGCCCCGCCTGTGGGGTCAAGATCCAAACATTGCTCGGCGGCGATCGCGTGTTGTTTGCCTTCGGCCCGCCGGGAACCCGCGAACTCCTGTGGCAGCGCGTGTGCCAGCACGCCAAGAAACCGGGTTGCATTAACAAAGAAACTGGCGCAATGGGGTAAATGGGGCAACCGAGCGACATCCGAACGCTTCCGGTCGGCTAGCAGGGGAGAGTCGCGCCAGACAGCACGCTCGCAAGCTCTCGCGGCAGTTTAAAATTAGACTAACCGCAGATTTCAACCATTGTGGCATTCTGCGGGGACTCTCTCCCCCGACCCCAGCTAACGCTATCCTGCCCCACCTTGTAGTAAGCAAGTATCGAGCCGACTTTGTCAGAACTGGATCTCAACACGCTATTTCCGTTTGAATTGGATGACTTCCAGCACCGCGCGATCGCAGCCTTGGATGCTGGAAAGTCAGTCGTCGTCTGCGTTCCCACCGGATCGGGAAAAACCCTCGTAGGCGAATACGCCATTTTTCGCGCCCTCGCCGCCAAAGCGCGCGTGTTTTACACCACTCCCCTCAAAGCCTTATCCAATCAGAAGTTGCGCGATTTTCGCATTCAGTTTGGCGAGGAGAACGTGGGACTGCTCACGGGAGACATTTCCGTCAATCGGGAGGCACCCATCTTGGTGATGACCACCGAGATTTTTCGCAATATGCTCTACGGCACCCACATTGGCGAAATGGGAATTTCCCTGATGGACGTGGCGACCGTGGTTCTCGACGAATGCCACTTCATGAACGATCGCCAGCGGGGAACGGTGTGGGAAGAATCGATTATTTACTGTCCCCCCGAAATTCAATTGGTGGCGCTGTCGGCGACGGTTGCCAATAGCGATCGCCTCACGGATTGGATTGCGAAAGTCCACGGTCCCACCGAATTGATTCACTCGGATTATCGTCCGGTTCCACTCGAATATAACTTCTGCAACGGTAAGGGGTTGTTTCCCTTACTCGACAACAAGCAGCAAAAGCTCAATCCCAAACTCAAACCAAAGCGACGAAGCAAGCAACGGCGTCCCTACGAACCGGCTCGCAGTTTCGTGTTGGCGCGACTGCGCGAGCGAGAGATGCTGCCGGCGATTTACTTTATCTTCTCCCGACGGGGGTGCGATCGCGCCGTGAACGAGGTGGGGGACGTCAACCTGCTCGATGAGGGCGAAGCCGCACGGGTGCGCCAAATTGTGGATCGCTTTCTCGAACAGAATCCCGATGCCAGTCGGGGCGATCGCCTCGAACCGCTCTATCGCGGCATTGCCTCCCACCATGCCGGCATTCTACCCGCTTGGAAAGGGTTGGTGGAAGAACTGTTCCAGCGGGGATTGGTCAAAGTCGTCTTCGCCACGGAAACCCTCGCCGCCGGGATTAATATGCCCGCGCGCACCACGGTCATTTCCAGTTTATCCAAACGCACCGATCGCGGTCATCGCCTGCTAACCTCCTCGGAATTCTTGCAAATGTCCGGACGCGCGGGTCGTCGGGGAATGGACGAACGGGGTTACGTGGTCACCGTGCAAACCCGGTTTGAAGGGGCGAAAGAGGCGGCGTATCTGGCAACGTCCACTGCCGATCCCCTTGTCAGCCAGTTTACGCCCAATTACGGCATGGTGCTCAACCTGCTGCAAACCCACACCCTCGAAGAAGCCAAGGAGCTGGTCGAGCGCAGTTTCGGACAATACATCGCCTCGCTGCAAGCCAAACCGGATCGCGACGCGATCGCCCATCTCGAATCAGAAGCCAATCGCATTCGCGAGCAACTCAACGAAGCCAATTGGACGGAAGTCGAGCGTTACGCCAAACTCAAACAACGACTCAAGGCAGAAAAACGGTTATTCAAAACCTTAAAAAAACAAGCCGAGGACGTGCAAGCCAGCATCCTCGCCACCGCGCTCCCGTTCGCCATGACCGGGACGATCCTGAGCATCAAAGGCAAACCCAATCCCAAAACTGCCGTCCTCGCCGCCAAAATCCCCGGTTCCGGACAGGCACCCTACTTAATTTGCCTCACCCAAGACAATCGCTGGCGCGTGTTGAAAACCTCCAGCGTGGTGGGACTGCACAGCGACTTTCCCCGGATTGAGGCGATCGAGCAGCATTCGCCGCCGCCGGACATGGCACCCAAACCCGGTTCCTCGCGCAAGGGCAATGACGAAACCGCCGCGATCGCCCAGCAAATGAGCGAAATTCCCCTCCCCGAAACCGCCCCAGAGGTGACGGCACAAGGACATCGGATGGCGGCGGTGGAAGCGCAACTGGAAAACCATCCCGCGCTGCAATGGGGCGATCCGATGGCATTACTGAAAAAAGCCGATCGCTTGGAATCTTTGGAAGCCGACCTAGACGCCATGCGCGAAGAAGTGAGCGATCGCACCGGACAGAATTGGGAAGAATTTCTCGATTTAATTGCCGTCTTGCAACAGTTCGGCGCGTTGGAAGAATCCTTCGTTCCCACCCCCCTAGGAGAAATGGCGGCTGCCATTCGCGGCGATAACGAGTTATGGTTGGGGCTGGCACTAGCCTCGGGGGAGTTAGACGACCTCGACCCGCACCATTTCGCCGCCGCTTGTGCTGCATTGGTGACCGAGGTATCCCGTCCCGACACCTGGACTCGCTACGAGGTCTCGCCGCCAGTGCAGGAAGTTCTGGAGGGGTTGCGCAAAGTTCGCCGTCAGGTGTTTAAAATCCAACGCCGTCACAATGTTGCGGTTCCGGTGTGGTTGGAACAACAGCTCATCTCCATTGTCGAACAGTGGGCGCTGGGGATCGATTGGATGGAACTGTGTCTCAATACCAGTTTGGACGAAGGGGATCTGGTGCGGATTCTGCGCCGTACCCTCGATTTCCTGTCGCAGGTTCCCCACGTTCCCCATTTGAGCGCGTCGATGAAACGCAATGCCGATCGCGCCATCGGACTGCTCGATCGCTTCCCGGTCAACGAGGAACCCGAATGAACCGTCCCGAGGCGATCGCGTTTTCCGATCGAGGAGATAACCGGATCGTAAGATAATAAGACTGATAAAAATTAAAAGAGTCACCGTCCGAATTTCCCGTCCTCCATCGGTCAAGTTCCATGAATATCGTTACCCTCGCCCGATCGAGCCATCCCGGTCGATTTTTATGCGTTTTAGGACTCCTTTTCGCCTCCGGCTGGATCGGGATCGCCCCCAGTCGAGCCAATGAGGTGGGCGCCGTTCGCCAATCTCGTGCATTGGGAGTGGTTCGCAGTTCCGATAACGCCGAGGACTGGACGGCGATTTCCCGGCGGTTGAACGCAGCAGGCGCTGACTATCGGGCGATCGAGTGGCAGCAATTCGACGATCCCACCGACCTGGCTGGGATTGCCGTGCTATTTTTACCCAATATCGAGCATTTCAATACCCGCCAAGTCATTGCCTTAGAAACGTGGATGAGCGAAGGGGGACGGCTCGTAGTCAGCGGCGCAATTGGAACGCGATCGTCGTTGGGGGTGCGGCGAGCCTTGCGATCGCTCCTAGGAGCTTACTGGGCGGTTCCCCTCGACCAAAGCACCTCGCTACAAATCCTCGGCTGTCGCAGCCAACGCCTGTGCGACAACGATCGCGCTTGGATCCCCACTCGCGCCACCGCAGGCACCCCCGAAGGCGGCGTATTGATTCCCACCAACCTCAGAAGCGAAACCGTTGCCGTATGGGAAACCACGGGCAGTTCTCCCGCCGTCGTCGCCACCGATCGCGTCACGTTTTTCGGCTGGCAATGGGGGACGGGAAACGCCCAAGCCGAAGCCTTCGATGCGGCGTGGTTGCAAGCCACCCTCGATCGCTACGGACAATTGCCCGATACCGCTCCCGTGGTTCCCATCGCCATTGGCGGTTCTACTCCCGCAAGCGACCCCGTGGACGCCACGCCACCGCAAGCCCAAGGAGTTGCCGAGGAACTGACCAACCCCGCCGAACAAACCGCCGCTCCGGGGCTGCGAGTCGAACCCGGTCGCCGTCCGATCAAAAATATCGAAGCCCTGGCAATGCGCCAAGAATTGAGCGAGTTGTTGGGACGGGTCGAAAGTGCCTTGCTCGCCGCCAATGCTGCCAATCGCCCGATTAATCTAGCCGCCACGGGAGAGGCGGGGGAAGAGGCAGACAAGCGGGTGCCGCAATCGGAGGGGAACGACAACGCTCGCAAGGCGATCGCCATGGCGCGGCGGGTGTTGCAAGAATTTCCCGAATGGGTGAAAAACGGCGACTACGCCAAAGCTCGGTCGGACTGGCTGCAAGCACGACAGTTGTTGTGGCAGCACTATCCCGTCGATCGCGATCGCGCCCAACCCGAAATCCGCGCCATCTGGCTCGATCGCGGCACCATCGTCGCAGCGGGGTCGAAACGGGAACTCGCCAAAGTGTTCGATCGCCTTGCCAGTGCGGGAATCAATACCGTCTTCTTTGAAACCGTCAACGCGGGCTATCCCATCTATCCCTCGCAGGTTGCTCCCCGACAAAATCCCCTCACCCGACACTGGGATCCGCTTGCGGCAGCGGTGGAATTGGCTCACGAGCGCAATATGGAATTGCACGCCTGGATTTGGACGTTTGCGGTGGGGAACCAACGCCACAACACCCTGCTGGGACAACCCGCCGACTATCCCGGTCCGGTGCTGGCTGCCCATCCAGAATGGGGCAATTACGACAATCGAGGGCGATTGCGCCACCTCAATTCGGGCAAAACGTTTCTCGATCCCGCTAATTTCCAGGCGCGTCGTTACCTGTTGCGGCTGATCGAAGAAATTGCGACTCGCTACGACGTGGACGGGTTGCAACTGGATTACATTCGCTATCCGTTTCAAGATCCGAGTGCGGAGCGAACTTACGGCTACGGTCAAATGGCGCGATCGCTGTTCGAGCAACGCACGGGGGTCGATCCGACCGAGATCTCGCCGCGCGATCGGCAGTTGTGGAAGGAGTGGACGGCGTTTCGCACCCACCAGGTCGATTCGTTTGTGGCGGAGGTGTCGCAACTGCTGCGGCGGACTAATCCGAGGTTAATTCTCTCGGCGGCGGTGTTTCCCCAGTCGGAACACGATCGCATCCACAAGATCCAGCAGCATTGGGAGGGATGGGCGCGTCAGGGATATCTCGATTTAATCGTGCCGATGACCTATGCTCTCGATACGAATCGCTTGCAGAAGTTAGCGCAACCGTTGGTGACGGAATTACCCGCTGAAGGGACGTTAATCGTGCCATCGGTGAAGTTATTGGATCTCTCGGAAGTGGTGGCGATCGACCAAATCCAGGCGGTGCGGGATTTACCGACGGGGGGATACGCCCTGTTTGCGGCGGAAATGCTCGGCGATCGGTTGCATGGCATTTTCAACCGAACTCAAACCCCTGACGCTAATCAGCCGATTCCCTATCGCCAACCGTTTGAAACGGCAGCGGCGCGATATAAGGCGTTGCAGCGGGAATGGAGTTTCTTACTCGAACGAGAGCAGTTGTGGATGGGGAATGCGGAGCGCGAGGCTTGGCGGTCTGGGGCGATCGCCCTATCGGAGGCGCTGGATCGGTTGGCGGCGAATCCGTCCCGTCAGGGGTTGAAGTCAGCGCGCGATCGGTTAGTGGCGTTTGAAGCGCAGTTTGACGAGTGGATGCGCTTGCACGCGCTTCAGAATTCTTATCAGGTGCAAACGTGGAAGCATCGATTGCATACCCTCGATACGCTGTTGCATTATGGCGATCGGGCGGTGTTCGCGCGGGGGATTGGTGAGGATTAGGGTTGGAATTCTAGGGGCGATCGGGGATCGGCGATCGCACTTTGATAGAGGTTGTCTATCTATGAAAAAGCAATCGAGCCGTCGCGATGATATTGACTGGCTAATTCCTCAATGAGTTCTATCATGGCTTGTACCATTGGCATTCCCGTTAGTATTTCAATCCAGTACCATTGACCATTTGGATTGAGGCTGATGAGGTAGTCTTTTTCAATACGGGAAAACAATTAGATGATACGTAACGTTCGGACATGATAAGGCAAGAAAAATTGACGACAAACAATTAAAAATTCCCTCTCCGGAATAGAGAGGGGACAGAAAAAGAACCGAAATTTAGAGATTTTCGCGATCGCCGATTGCCCGACTCATTTTCTCGACAGCTTCCGCAACGGGGATCGCACCTAAATCCCCAGACGCGCGGGTGCGCAAACTGACGCTATTGGCTTCGACTTCCTGACCGCCAATAATCCCCATCACGGGAATCTTCGCTTTCTCCGCATTCCGGATTAGTTTACCCAAGCGATCGCCGCTAGTATCGACTTCTGCGCGAATTCCTTGACCCCGCATTTGCGCCGCCACCTGTTTGGCAAAATCGAGTTGGGCGTCGCTGACCGGGAGCAAGCGAGCCTGTACCGGTGCCAACCACAACGGGAAATCCCCCGCATATTCCTCAATTAAAATCCCGATCAGCCGTTCCACCGACCCAAACGGAGCGCGGTGGATCATCACCGGACGCTTGCGAGTTCCATCTTCGGCGACGTATTCCAAATTAAACCGTTCGGGCAAAATGTAATCGACTTGCACCGTTCCTAACTGCCATTCCCGCTCCAGAGCGTCGTTGAAAATAAAATCGAGCTTCGGACCGTAAAACGCAGCTTCCCCCGGTGCGTCGAAATGATCCATCCCTAACTTCTCGACCGCGCGGCGGATGGCATTTTCTGCCTTATCCCACGCCTCGGGGGAACCGATATATTTATCCGAGTCCGGATCGCGGAAGCTCAATCTCGCCCGGAAATTCTGCAAGTGCAAGCTGCGGAACACCGACAGAATCAAATCGACCACATCGATAAATTCATCGTCGAGTTGTTCGGGGGTGACAAACAGGTGAGAATCGTCCACCGTAAAGCCGCGCACTCGCGTCAAGCCGCCCAATTCGCCCGATTGCTCGTAGCGGTAGACCGTCCCGAACTCCGCCAGACGCATGGGAAGGTCGCGGTAAGAGCGCAACTCATTTTGATAGAGTTGGATGTGAAACGGGCAGTTCATCGGCTTGAGGACGAATCCCTGTTCGGCGAGTGCCGCGTTTTCGTCCTCTGCCATCATCGGGAACATATCTTCTTTGTATTTCTGCCAGTGTCCCGAGATTTTAAATAGGTCTACCCGTCCGATGTGGGGCGTGACCACGGGAAGATAGCCTCGCTTGAGCTGTTCCTGTTTGAGGAAATCTTCCAGGGTGGAGCGCAACACGGTACCTTTCGGCGTCCACAGGGGCAAACCGGGACCGACGGGATCGGAGAACACGAACAGTCCCAATTCTTTGCCCAGCTTGCGGTGATCGCGCTTGAGGGCTTCTTGCTTGCGCCGCTTGTATTCGGCGAGTTGCTCGGGAGTTTCCCAAGCGGTGCCGTAAATGCGTTGGAGTTGCTGGCGGTTGGAATCGCCGCGCCAATAGGCTCCCGCGACGGTTTCGAGATCGATCGCCTTGGGGTTCAAATCGCCGGTATTTTCGACGTGGGGACCGGCGCAGAGATCCCACCAGCGATCGCCTAAATGATAGATCGTAATCGGCTCGTGAATATCTTCGAGAATTTCGAGCTTGTAGGGTTCGCCCAATTCCCGAATGCGTTGCTCGGCTTCGTCGCGGGGCAGTTCTTCGCGCATCAGCGGCAGTTTTTGCTTGATAATCTTGACCATCTCTTTCTTGATGGCTTTCAAGTCTTTCTCGGTGAAAGGCTCTGGGTTGTCGAAGTCGTAGTAGAAGCCGTATTCCGTCCAAGGTCCGATGGTCACTTGAGCCTTGGGAAATAGCCGCTGTACCGCCATTGCCATGATGTGGGAGGCGGTGTGGCGGATGCGTTTGAGATTGTCCGACTCGCTGGTGCGAGGGAGATGGATTTTCTCTTGCTCGGCGCTCGCTTGGGATTGGGCTGGTGACATTGGCTGTTTGACCATGCAATCGTAGACTCTGTCTTCTTTCCATCTTATCTGGAGTCGGGGAAGCTTGGGGGGCGATCGCGGATTGAGTTGGAAAGGTAGAGGCGATCGCTCGTCGATCCGGAAATGGGATTGCTCATTTATAATAAATCGGTTCGCCTTGTCGCGCTGACTTGCGTTTCCATTTCAACCCAATCGACCAAGCAGCAAAGATTAACCGCGCGATCGCCTTTAGGATCGGTCGCCACTCATCCGAGCGTCCCATGCTAGAAATGTTGTAGGGCGGGCATCGCCTACCTTGCCGAAACAGCGATTGAAAACCATAGAAATACAAAGAGAATGCGATTTAACCTAAGACTTCATTCAAGATTCCTACAACTGGACTTCCAATCGCGTCAAAACGGCAACAACACCGCCCTAGCCAAGAAAAAACCTCCCTTCAATTCCAAAGGGAGGTGCAATGCTGAGAAGCTTTTGAGTTACGCGCTAGTTTTAAACTAACGCCCCCAACTGAGAAAATCCTGAGAGCGGACTGATAATTTTCTAACGCTTCGCCAGTTTCTTCGCCTCGACCTTACGCAAGCGAATCGACTCGGGGGTCACTTCCACCAGTTCGTCGGGACCGATGTATTCCAACGCCCGTTCCAAACTCATGTCCTCCGGACTTTGCAACTGCACCAATTCCTCACCGCTAGAGGCGCGATGGTTGGTCAATTGCTTCGTCTTGCACACATTCAGGTCGAGATCTTGGGGACGGTTGTGTTCGCCGACGATCATTCCCTTATACACGCGGGTTCCGGGGGTAATGAAATAGACGCCGCGATCCTCGCCGTTTTTGAGGGCGTAGAAGGTTGCAACCCCTTCCTCAAATGCCACAATCGCCCCGTTGCGGCGGGTTTCGATGTCGCCGCTGAGGGGACGGTATTCGTAGAAACTGTGGCTCATAATCCCGTCGCCGCGCGTCATGCGAACGAAATCGCCCCGGAAGCCAATCAATCCCCGTGCGGGAATCACGAATTCCAGTTGGGTGCGACCGCTTCCGACCTGCATGTCTTGCATTTCGCCGCGACGCTGTCCCAATCGCTCGATGCAGCTTCCCGAGGACTCGTCGGGAACGTCGATGACGAGGTATTCGTACGGTTCGTAAGGCTGACCGTTGACTTCGCGATAGATTACCTGCGGCTGGGAGACTTGGAATTCGTATCCCTCGCGGCGCATATTTTCGATTAAAATACCCAGGTGGAGTTCGCCGCGACCCGAGACTAAGAAGCGATCGGGGGAATCGGTTTCGTCTACGCGCAAGGCGACGTTGGTTTCCAATTCGCGCATGAGGCGATCGCGCAGTTGTCGGGAGGTGACGTAACTCCCCTCCTGTCCGGCGAAGGGCGAATCGTTGACCGAGAAGGTCATGCGCAAGGTCGGCTCGTCTACTTTAATCAGCGGCAGCGCTTGCGGTTCGTTGGGACAAGTAATGGTTTCGCCGATATTGGCATCGTCAAATCCGGAAATTGCTACAATTTGTCCGGCGGAAGCTTGTTCGAGTTCGACGCGCTGCAAGCCTTCAAATCCCATTAACTTGCTAATGCGGGACTTAACAATGCTGCCATCTTCTTTGACGATCGCCGCTTCTTGACCGGCTCGAATCACGCCGTTGTGGATGCGACCGATGACAATGCGACCGATGTAGTCGGAATAGTCCAGGGTGGTCACTTGCAGTTGCAGGGGTTTGTCGGGATCGCCCACTGGCGGCGGAACGCGATCGAGAATCGCTTCAAACAGGGGTTGCATGTCGTCCCCGTCGTCGTCGAGTTCGTTTTTGGCATATCCCGCCAACCCGGAGGCAAACAGATAGGTGAAGTCGCACTGGTCGTCGTCTGCGCCGAGTTCGATGAATAGATCTAACACTTTATCGATCGCGCCGTAGGGATCCGCTTGGGGGCGATCGATTTTATTCACCACCACAATCGGGCGCAAACCCTTTTCCAGCGCCTTTTTCAGCACGAAGCGCGTTTGGGGCATCGGACCTTCGTTGGCATCGACGATGAGCAAGCAGCCATCGACCATCCCGAGCACCCGTTCGACTTCGCCGCCAAAGTCGGCGTGACCGGGCGTATCGACAATATTGATGGCAATATCTTTATATTTAACTGCCGTATTTTTCGAGAGGATCGTAATTCCCCGTTCCCGTTCGAGGTCGTTGGAGTCCATGATGCAATCGGGGACGTCCTCTCCTTCGCGGAAAATCCCGGATTGCTTCAGGAGTGCGTCCACTAGAGTGGTTTTGCCGTGATCGACGTGGGCGATAATAGCGACGTTGCGAATCGGAAGAGACATGATTGTTGCGTATTGGACGTTAGTTTGGCAGTGGACGGGACGATAAATGTCTCCCTGATTCTAGCGGATTTGGGGGGAGATTGAGGTTTGTAGTAAACGCTTTAGCGTTTACACCCCACAGATGATGGGAAAGGTTTGGAAACCAAACCCCTACAGCAGCTCTCCCCTGCTCCTCTGCCTAGAATGGGAAGGGTCCTACATGGTCGCAGCTCATCCCGATCCGGGAAAAACGCTGAAGCGTTGACTACG
>CAYQUF010000100.1:0-16525 GCA_964420595.1 uncultured bacterium | reverse complement strand
TAGCTTTCAAGAACTGCTCGCCGAATCCGAAGTCCCCGTCTTGGTCGATTTTTACGCCCCGTGGTGCGGTCCGTGCCAGATGATGGTTCCGATTCTCGATCGCGTCAACCAAGATCTGAAATCCAAGCTGCGGGTGGTGAAAATCAACACCGATAACTATCCCGCCATTGCCTCGGAGCATCGAATTGAAGCCTTACCGACGCTGGTCTTGTTCAAAAACGGTCAGCCGGTCGATCGCATCGAAGGGGTACTTCCTGCCGACCAATTGATTCCGCGCTTGCAAAATTTGCTTTAATTAGAAGTGCAAGTTTGTGGGAAGGGAAATGATGAGATACCGAAAACTACTCGCGATCGCCCTTCCCGTCGTGCTTTGGAGCGGGATTGCGCCCATCGCGATCGCCCAATCGGAGGACAATTCTGCTGCCGAGTTCGAGCGATTGTTGCAGCAGCGTCACGACCGTCCCGATCGCGCCGAGCAAATCGATCGCCAAATTCGGGCAACCTTCGGCGAAACGCGGGCGATTCTGGTGTTGGATATGTCGGGATTCTCACGCATTTCCGAGCAAGAGGGCATTATTGCCGCCCTCGCTCAAATCGAACAAATGCGAGATACCGCGATTCCCCCCATCGAGCAACAGGGCGGACGGGTCGTCAAAGCCGAAGCCGATAACATTCTCGCCGTTTTTCCCGATGTCGATTCGGCAGTCAACGCCTCGATTGCCATTCATCGAACCCTGCGATCGCGTCCGGAGATAGCAGTGAGTATCGGAATTGGCTATGGCGATATTTTGGCGATTGGAGAGGTAGAAATTTTTGGCGAACAGGTCAACCTGGCCTCGAAATTGGGCGAAGATTTAGCCGAGGCGGAAGAACTGTTAATCACCGATGTCGCCTACGAACAGATCGAGGCAAATCGCGAGGGTTGGGTGCAAGTCGAGGCACCGATTTCGGGGTTGGATTTAGTATTCTATCGCTGGCAGGGGCAGGGAGAGCGACAGACTTCAGGCGATCGCTAATCGAAATTGGCAAGCCAGCCGCAGCCGACTTACCAACGCTCGGGCGATCGCGCCGCACTTCAGTTGTCCGTTCGACCTAATTGCGATCGAGCCACTTCTGGGCGTTCAACCGCTGCACGACCCCCAAGACCAGCAATTCGAGGCTAATTTTCCTCTCGTCCACCAAGAACGGCTCGATCGTGCTAGTTTGCGCGCCGTCGTTGGACATGGAAAATCCCTTCGGTCCTTTGATATCGCCCTTGGGGAAATAGACGTTAAACTGGCGCTTGCCTTGATTCCACTGACCGATAGTTTGCCAGCATTCGGCTTTGGGACCGAACTGAGGAACGGCTTGCTTGTCGAACTTGACTTCCAAGTCCTCTAACCCCAGCTCCTGCAACTTCTCCTTCAACGCAGGCAGGTAATCCTGATGCATGAATTCAGCGAACGGCTTTTCTTCCACCGGGGGCGGCTTATCGTCTTTCTTCGATTTTTTGCCACCTTTGGCGGTCGCACTCGTTTTGCCAGCCGAAGTCTTGCCCGATGCCGAAGTCTGCTTGGACTTCGAGGATTTGGAGTCGTCGGGCGGGTTGTTTTGCTCTTGTGAGTTGTTTGGCGTTTTTTCGTCTGCCATCCGATCGTCAGTCCTGAAATATCAACAACAGCGTACTGTACGGGCGCTTATCCAAGATTATAAAGCGGGAGGATGTCCCGCTCGGTTATCGATTTCAACGTGACGGATCGCGATCGCGCCTCAACCGCCAGCCACCGCCGGAACGATACTGACTTCATCCCCATCGCTGAGGGAGGTTTCGGTGCCCTTGAGAAAGCGAATGTCCTCGCTGTTGACGTAGAAGTTGAGGAAGCGGCGGGGTTTGCCTTGGTCGTCGCACAAGCGAGCTTTAATCCCCGGACAACTCTGTTCGAGCGAGTCGATCAACTCGGCGACATTGTTGGCGTCGCATTCGAGGGTCGGTTGGTTGTCGGTCAGGTTTTGCAGTGGCGTGGGAATCAGAACTTTAACGGTCATAGACATACAGTCCTATCTAGACAATCAATACTGAAAACAGGCAGAGACGAGCCAAGGTGAAGCTAGCCCGCCCCGCAAGCGAATCTAAACTAACACTTGCTGCCACTCAAGGCGATCGAGGGTGCGAGAGCGCTCTAAAGCTCGCTCGAAGCTTTCGAGTTTCGGCTCGATGGTCAGGGGTTCGCCGATGTAGTCTCGAACGGCTTCCTGGGTCTTGAGACCGTTGCCGGTGATGTAGACCACGGTGGTTTCGTCGGGGTCGATTTTGCCCGCTTCTACCAGTTTCTTCAACACGGCGATGGTGGTTCCGCCAGCGGTTTCGGTGAAGATGCCCTCGGTTTCAGCCAGCAGCTTCATGCCTTCGACGATTTCGGGATCGCTGACCGAGTCGATCGTGCCGCCGGTCTTCTTGGCGATTTCGGCAGCGTAGATCCCGTCGGCGGGGTTGCCGATGGCGATGGATTTGGCAATGGTGTTGGGTTTGACCGGTTGGATGAAGTCGCGATCGTTGCGGAACGCCTCGGCGATGGGAGAACAGCCGTCAGCTTGCGCGCCGCTGAAGCGAACCTGTTTCTCGTCCACCAGACCGACTTCGGTAAATTCTTGGAAACCTTTGTAGATCTTGGTGAACAGCGACCCCGATGCCAGCGGTGCGACGACGTGGTCGGGCAACTGCCAGCCGAGTTGTTCGGCGACCTCGAATCCGAGGGTTTTGGAGCCTTCGGAGTAGTAGGGGCGCAGGTTGATGTTGACGAAGCCCCAGCCGTGGGTGTTGGCGACTTCCGAACACAGGCGGTTGACCTGGTCGTAGTTGCCTTCGACCGCCATTAAGGTAGGGCTGTAGATCAGCGTGCCCAGCACTTTACCGGCTTCTAGGTCGGCGGGGATGAACACGCAGCAGTCGAGTCCGGCGTGGGCGGCGATCGCGGCGGTGGAGTTTGCCAGGTTGCCGGTACTGGCGCAGGAGACGGTGGAGAAGCCCAATTCGCGAGCGCGGGTGAGCGCCACGGAAACCACCCGGTCTTTGAAGCTGAGGGTGGGCATGTTGACAGCGTCGTTCTTTATATAAAGTTTTTTCAGACCGAGTCGGCGAGCCAGTCTATTCGCCTGGACTAAGGGGGTCATGCCCGTTCCCACGTCGATGGGCTTGTCGGTGGCGACGGGGAGGAAGGGATGGTAGCGCCAGATGGAGTTGGGACCGGCTTCGATGGTGTCGCGGGTGACGTTGCGGCGCAGCAGGTCGTAATCGTATTTGACTTCGAGCGGTCCGAAGCAGAATTCGCAGACGTGTTTCGGTTGCAGTTCGTATTCGGCACCGCATTCTTTACATTGCAGCTGGGTGAATGCGGACGCGATCGCCTTGTCGGTTGAAGTGTGGGTATGAGTTTGGGTCGCCTGAACCATAATTAAAAATTCCTCTAACTGTCAACATGCGGGCTCATCGTAGCACGGGGGAAAACCACCGTCAAACATACCCGACAATTTTAGTCGGGATTAGGTCAAATCCAGCAACGGCAAGGCATAGGGGTGATTTATGCCCCTGTCGTGCCATCGATCGGGTCTGCCAATATGTCTAAGCCCGAAGACATATTTTTGGAGAAAGACGCGATCGCGAGGGGGAAAGCTCCCCTCAGCCGCCGCTAACGGGGGGAATCAACACCACTTCGTCGCCGTCTTGCACGATCGTGTCGGGTTCGACGAATTGCAGGTTGACGCCAAACCGGGTTAGATCGCGCCACCGTTCTAATTGGGGATGTTGGTCGATGCAGCGGTCTAGGAGGGCTCGCACTGGCGTATTGGCGGGAACGGTGAGGGTGAGTGCTTCGACGCCGTAGGCTTCTTGGTAAGCGGCGAATAGTTTGAGGGTGACGGTGATGGAAGTGTCGCTCATGGGGAGAGTCCTTTGGAGATGGGGTGAGTTCGTTTGCGAGCATAGGCGATCGCCCTCAAGTGCCGAAAGCGGCAGAAAATCCTGTACGATCCCCCTTAGTCCGCAGACAGTTCGGTAACTGGACTGCGATCGCCCGATACGAAGGTTCTAAGGCGATCGGGCGCGATCGCTCGATTTCAAGGGAATTTGCCCCACTGTCCGCGCCCGGCGATCCGAAGCCAAGCACAGACAGTTAACAAACCCGAATGACCCCGTCTCGCGACCGAGACTTCCCTTGAAACAATAGAACCATGACCCAAGGAATTGTTCGCTCTCGTTCGTTGAAACATCCCATGAAAAATTCTCTCCGGTTTACCCTCACCGCGATCGCGACTGCTGCGATTTCGACCATCAGTGCATTCACTCCCGCCAAAGCTGCCCTATTCGGACAGACCGAGGTGAATCAAAACGACTTCATCGCCGTCGCCGCTCCCGTCGGTTCCAGGGGGCACCAACTGTTGATTATCGAACAAATCTCCGACGCGCGATCGTGCTGGCGCGAATACGGTAGCAGTCCCGTGAAAGTCGATCCGCTCCTACTCAACTTCGACTTTAGCGGCATTTGCGGGCGCAGCACCGACAGCAACGGTTACTCGATTCGCGTCTCCGGAGAAGATTTGGGACTCGACTACAGCCTGCGCGTGGTTCGCGACGGAAACGATTTAGTTCTCAAAGGCGTTCCGGGATTCAACAGCGACGGTCCGGAAATCGAAATCGGCAGAGCCTACGGCTATACCTCCGACTTCGCCAAAATCCAACTCAACCCGCAATGGGACTTTGCCAAACGCACCTATCAAGGCAGAACCCTCGGTCACGTCTATCTCGCCACCGACGCCAGCCTCAGCGAAGTTGCCAGCGGCGGGGTCACGCCACCTCCTCCCGACGACGATACGCCGTCGCAAACCTATACATTTAACGATATTGCCAACGACATCTACGCCGACGAAATTCAATCGGCGGTGGATCTGGGATTCATTGCGGGATTTGAAGACAATACGTTTCGTCCCCAACTGTCGCTGACGCGCGAACAGATTGTCTCGATGGTGGCAGAAGCCCTCGCAACGTTGCCCAACACCAATATTTCCGTGCCCTCGGGGGTGTCGTTTTCGCCCTATCCCGACGTGTCGGCGTCTCGTTGGAGTGCGGCAAAAATCCAATGGGCGCGAGACAATAATATTGTCAGCGGCTATCCCGACGGTCGGTTCCGTCCCGCCCAACCGGTTACCCGCGCCGAATTGATGGCGGTGTTGCGTCGCGCCGCAGAATTTGGGAAAACTCAACAAGGACGCAGCGCGCAATTGAGTGCGACCCAGACGGGAGTTAATTTCTCCGATACGGACAATCACTGGGCGGAATCGTTAATCGACACCATGTCGTCCTATTGCGAGGTGGCGTCGCCGCTCAATGAAGTCGGAACCCGGTTCTATCCAGATTCGGCGGCTCAGCGCAACTATGCGGCGGCGGCGACGTTGAGAATGCTCAATTGCGTTAAGTCGGATTAGGGCGGAAATCAGTTTCTAAGATGAGAGGTAGGTGCGATCGCGCCTACCCATTTTTTTTAGTGATGACTATAGCGATCGCACATTTTTCGATATTCCGCTGCCATCAATTGTCGCAGGCTTTGGGGGGCAACAATTTCGCAATCTTCGCCATACCGGCGGATTTCGCGGATCAGCCAAAAGGGATTGGCGACGGAACGCACCACCTGGCGAATGCCATCGATAACTCGGTTTTCCCGGTCAAGGCTGTCTTTGGATTCGTAGGCTTTGACCATGCCGTCATAAAAGTGTAAGTGTACTTCGATGGTATCCAAGCCTTCCTCCCGCCATTGCGCGTCTGTGGGAACGACGGACTGAATGCGATCGAGTCGCAAACAGCGATTGTGACGGAGTTCGGGAAACGGACTCTCGCGCACGTCGTCGGTTTCGTCGCACCAAACGTGCAGGTAGTAGCGTTTTTCGTGAAAGTCGAATTGCGCGTAACGCACGGTGTACGTATATTCTTCGTGTTGGGCGTTGCGATAGAGAACCCGAAAGGGTTGGCGGTCGTTCCGATATGCTTCGACAACAACGCGCCAGGGTTGTCCGGTTTGGCTGGTTTTTCGCATCAGATCTTGATGGCGAGCGGGTTCTAAGTCGCCGCGATCGAGCATGAGTTGGATCAGGGTTTGCGCTTCACCCACGAATCCCGTATCGAGTAGGAGATCCGTGGCGTGTTGCAAGACTTCTAATTGCTGAGGTGTCAGTACAAATGGCTGACCGAGTTCGTACTGTTCCTCGGCGATCGCGACGATTAAGCCAGATATACTGGGGGATTTGCCCCACATGATGCCCAGACGACGGGCGATCGCCTCCAGTCGCGCCTTGGTTCCTGGGGGAATTGACAGTGTGATTGTCTCTTTTTTACGTGACATTTCATTAATGTAATTACACTATTGACATAGTGAGGCTTTGGTGTAAGTATAGTACCAGTGTAATTGCAGATTAAGCGTCGAAAGGCAATTTGCAGTGTTTCTCAACGGGGAAAATCACCGATGGCTCGTCTGACCGACCTCATCTCAGGTCAACCCAAGTCCCTCGACGAACGGTATTTCAGCGAAATTCGTCCCGAACTTTACAAAACACACGGCGAACACGCCCAACACGGAACTCGTCAAGGTCGCAGTCTCGCCGAACATCTCGATTCCGCCTGTCAGTTCGTCCTCACCGTTAGCAAAATTGCAGGGGTTCCCGAGGACAAGCGAGAGAAAATTCTCGCCGCGACAGCCACTCACGATTTAAATAAGTTTGACGAGTCCGGACGCAATGTCAAAACCCTGGCACGCGATCGCACTTTTCTCCGCGAAAAACTCGATCTTGCCTGTGTTTCCGACTTTGTTAAAAACGACGACGATCTCGAACTGGTTCGCCGTCTGATCGAACGTCACTCCGACCACAATGTCAGCGATGGAATGCGGTTTTTACCTGAAGATCCCGCGATCGAACGTTGGGTGGCGATGGTGGTTGCGGCGGATTTATTCGATTTAGGAATTGACGAACAACTGCGAATTCGCAAAGTTGAAAATAAGTTAACGATCGCCCTCCAACGCCCCTGTCGTTTGTTTCGCATCAGTTTAGCTGAAGATCGCGGTTACTTAACCTCGCTACTGCTATCAGCTTGCGAAAAAGTATTAGGCGATCGCGGTTTAATTCCCTTGGCGATCGCACCGGACGGTCAAATTTTTCTCGGCGAAACCTTTCCCGAAGATGACATAGCTCCCGACATTGCCCGAGAATGGCAAACATACATCGATCGCGCGTTTAGTTCCAATATCGAACAACTGGTTAAACCCAGTAAAGATGGCATTAAAGTCGATCCGCAAGCCGTCCGACAAAATCCCCAAGAAGCTCTCAACGCAGTAGACAGACTTTTGGTTAAAAAAGCCAAGAGCTACAAAGCCAATAAAGTTCGCGAAACCATCGAAAAATATGGAAGCGATGCCGGAAAAGCAGCAGTAACGTCTGCCGCAGCCTTGGGTCTACATCCGGTGGCTAATGCCGAAGAATTTGCAATTTCGGAAGGATTAAAGTCGGTCTATCTCAGTTATCGAGAAGCAGGGGTCAGTCCAAAAGAGGCTTGGGATAGCATTGCCGCACGAGTCGGACTTTCGCCGGAACAGCAAACCGCTCTCGAACCTTTTAATGCCCAATACGGACGCAGTTTGTTTTCCGCAAAAGCCGTTTCTGGAGGGCTAGAAAGCATCTACGCTGCCTTAGAACACTCGTTTCAACTTCGAGCTACAGACGACATCGAAGTGTCTGAGGATTTAATCGAAGCCGTTCGACAACTGCTCAATTGTCCCACAACCAAACCGTTATCAGGTATTGACGAGTTAACCGCTTACATTGAAGCCAACCCCCGTCAACGATGCTCCTTGGGAACAACTTCCACTCAAATTGACGAACTGATTTCGAGTAAAATGCCGCCCGAAACAAAAGTGCAGGCATTTTCCAATCGTCTCCCCGGTGGGATGAGTGCAGAACCCAAACGACGAGGCGATCCCCTCTCGGCTCTCAGCTATCAGTTGATGGCGGTGGGAGCGAATTTTCCCAACAGTGCCAAACAAGAGCCAGTTTATTTACATTTTGCCCTTCCTTCGGGTTCGAGTGTCGAACTGCGTCGAATTTGGCGAGACTTTTTGAAAGAAACGGCTCAAATTAACGAAGATGGAACGGTCGCTGTTGACGAACTGGAACTGTATCGCAAAAACGAAATGGTATTCAAAGCTAATAAAGTGGTTGGCTTTGCATTTCCGAAGCGTCCTGATTTTGTCAACTCAACCGTCACCATTCCAGTGCTGTGGGGAGAGGTCAATAAATCCGTTGCCCTTCTCAAATCTTTGCGGCTGGCGTTAGAACTCAGTTTAGCGTTCGATATGGGGTTTCCCTTTGTGTTGAGTTCGAGCCTGGAAATTAAGCCGACTTGGGACTGCTTTGGACGAGTCGAGGGGATTCCGTCGTCGTTACAGCCATTACTCGGAAATGGTCAATATTGGCGATACGGTCATTTGTCCGATCGAGAGCGTCAAAATGCACTCACTGCCGAACGGGTTTTAGAACGGTTGCGTTGTGTGGGAGAACTGGCAATTTCTGTTGCCAGCCTTAAGAAAAAAGATGACTGTCTTTACGATTTGGCACGGTCTGTCACTCGTCCGCTGAATTTGTATTACGTTCTGTTACGTTGGGTGTTGCGAGAACAAGACGATCCCAATTTAGAAGCAATCTGGCGAAAAATTCGAGAGCCTTTACATCGATTACTGGAGAATCTTATGTCAGAAGAACATACTCGTGTTTCCGATTATCTCAGACAGGCAGCGCACATTGCTGAAGTGGGTAAACTTCGAGGAAGTTCGTTCCGACGGACTGCCCAGTCCGAACCATTTTCTGAGTTTATTAAAGCAGTGCGATCGAAAAAGTCACACATGGACTGGGATACCGTGTTTGCTGCTTTGGTTCAGCAATATCATAGCCGACTCGATCGCATTCGAGAGCATAGTGTGGGGGCGACGAAATACGACCAGCTCGAACAGTTTTATGATGTTTTGAGAAGGCTGTTTGACGAGGTTTACAGCTCCCGTCCCGATCGCCTGCTGACGGACAGCAAAACTCTTGAAGCGGCTTATCTGTTTTTCTTGCAGGAAGCTCGTCAAAATCTTAAGTCAAACAATGAAAACTCTAATGATACCTCTTCTGACGTTTAGTTGGAGGATCGGATCTATGGTTTTTGGGTTTCGTGCCTCAACCCAACCTACAGATTATCTGATTTTAGATAGGAGAAATTGAAAATGTCGATCGCGAAATTACAATCCTTCCTCGCTCCCCAATACGAAAACTTTCCCAAAGGTCGAACTATTGGTGTTGTCGTGCTTCGTACCACGCAATCGGAAACTATTTTCCGAACTGAAGGAACGGGCGAACCTATGTGTAATGAATACGTGCGAGCAGGGTTGGAAAATTCTGAATCCATTCCTCGTTTGGTGATGACAAAACGCAAACAAGTCGCGCCAGAACGACGTCGGGGACGGGAATTTTTACGCAGTCACGAGTTGCTTTACTCCGCTCCTAAAGGCGATACAATTTGCGCTCTCAACACCAACGCTCCCTGTGAAATGTGCGTAGACTGTTTCCTTTACGGATTTGCTGCTGGTGGAGAAGGGGCACAAAAAAGCCGCGTTTGGACGGAAGATGCTTTTAGCGTGTTGCCATCAACCGAACTGATTGGCGATCGCACCCTTAACGCAATCTTTGAAACCGGGACAATGCGGGACGAACAAGGTAAGGCGTCCACGGCTCTCAACACCAGCGAATATATCAAACCCGGCGTTCATTTTCTCGATATCGTCACTTTGAAAGACGTGACTGCTGACGAGTTGCGCTATGCTTTGGGAAATCTACTTCTCACGACTCGCTACGGGGCAGTATCCAGTCGCGTCGGACGCATGGAAAACCAAATTCTTGGCGTGTTTGGCGGGATTGCAGAATTGCCGAGTTCCCTCGAACTGGTACAAGGGGTTTACGATCGCCTGATTTCCGATAACGTCGCTCTCGAACATCCGTTAAAGACTGAATCTATGATTCACGCCACCCAAACCGTCATCAAGACTTGGACGAACAAACGGGGGATTTCCATGCAACTGTCGCCAGAAGAACTTGACGCACTCATCGACGATATCGATCGCCATTGGTCGCTCGACGAGCAAGAAACTTTTCTCAAACGATTGGACGAATCTTATCAACCCTATCGGCAAGTGAAGCAACAGTCGAGCAAGAAAGAGCGCAAAAATAAACAAGATAAATAAGTTATGCCACAGTTAGAAATTCCGCTAACTAATTCTCCGATGTTTGCAACGGCTCGCATCGTTGAATTATGGTGCGCCGAACCGGTGTTTTTTGCCTCGCGAGAACTGTCCGATACTTACTACACTGAAGGGGCGATCGGAAACTATGCTCTTGCTTACGCTTTGGGTTGGGCGCGATCGCCTTATCGCCTCACTGGAAAAGACACCGGACGACCGAGGTATCGCGAAGATCTCACTCCCCTGTGGGGACAGCGTTACCTTCTCCCCGCTTGGTCGGTGGAAGGCACTCCTTCCTATCGTTTCGAGCGGTTTAACGCCCTATCTGATGCCTATTGGTACGCCATGACGAATAACCGCGTCGCTACTGCTAGGGAAGATTTACCGCTGAAGCGAACGGGTAAAAAACCCAATACTTACCGTCCGAGTAATTTTCCCCAGACGGGACGATTGCGAGTTATCGATCGCGGAAATCGATTTCAAACCATTGTCTTTGGCAATGTCGAACTTCCCGAGTACATTCGCGTGGGCAAATTTACCAGCAAGGTTCGCGTTGAAGCGGGCGAGGTTTTACCGGTGCGACAATTGCCTGTCGATACCTATCGTTGTAATACCTATCTCAACTCGGCGGATTTACCATCCGATCTGGAACTGTTTGCCTTCGATTTACTGGCTATTCCTCCAGTATCGCTCTTGAAAAATCTTCAGTTTCGCGGTGCGGCATGGCAAGTGAGAGATTTCATAATTCCAGCAAATCTAGAATTTTTAGGAGGGGGCGATCGTGAATAATTTACATATTTCTCTCGAACCTGCAAGTATTGCAACGTGTCCCGAAATCAACTTTCCAGAAGCGTTAAAACCAGTGTTTGGAAAGACAGCGTTACAGCATCAAGTGGAGGTTTACAACGCTGCTAAAGACAACGACTTAATCCTCGACCTGGCACCGACGGGAACGGGAAAAACGAAAGCGGGATTCAGCGTTATTTTGCAGAATCCAATGCGAAATGTGGTGTACGTTGCCCCCACAAATGCACTGGTGGAACAGCAAACTGCTGCTGCCGAACAATTTGTTAAAGATGTCGGTTTATCTCACGTTGTCAAAGCGGCTTCGGCGAAACAGGTGAAAGACTGGCGAGACGATCGCGTCGGAAAGCGTCCTGGAGAAAAGATTTACAACGTTCTCCAAGATCCTTCAACGCTATTTCCAGAATGTGGCGGCGGTCGTCCAGTTTTATTGGTCACTAACCCCGATATTTTCTATTACGCGGCATTTTTTCAATACAATCGACTCGATCGCGCCAACATTGCCAGCGTGTTCTACAAAAGTTTTGCCACGGTGATTTTCGACGAGTTTCATCTCTACGATGCCAAACAATTGGTTAGTTTGCTATTTTACTTGGCTGTCTCTCATGTATTTGGCTATTTCCAAAACAACCGAAAAGTAGTCTTGCTCACTGCAACGCCAGAACCGGCTTGCGACGCAGCATTAAAGACCCTCGAAACAGATGGCGTTCGCATCCAACACATTGACGGAAACGGTCAAACAGATAATTTAATTCCCTCTCAAACGCAGGTCGATCTAGAGATGCGAGCGTATCCTGAGAAAGAGGAGATAATTCGAGAAATTGTTGGGGAGGTTTGCGATCGCTTGCAAAATCGCCCGGATGACAGCGGTGCAGTAATTTTAGATTCTAAAGACACTATCAACGCAATTTCAAAAGAATTGCGCGATCGCGGATACAAACACGATTGCGGACGCATTACGGGAGATACGCCGAAACAAGACCGTCCTAAAGCCGCACAAAAGCAAGTGATTCTTGCTACCAGTACAGTTGATGTCGGATTCAATTTCGAGCGCGAAGTCAAACGCGATCGCCAAAACCTGGATTGGTTGATTTTCTCCTCGCGCGATCGCTTTTCGTTTTGGCAGCGAATCGGACGAGTTGGACGAGTTTTAGGGAAACCAAAAACTGATATTACTTCAGAGGCGATCGCCTATTTACCGGAAGACGCTTGGCAACAGGGACTGCAAGAATTAGATACTTCTAGCGGACGGAAAGCACTCAGAACAATGCTGGAACGTTTGGAGTGCATGAAGCGACCGTTTCTCGATGTTTACTGGCGTTCTGAAGCCTTTTTGGAAATTGCTCGTCCTTTACTGGAACTCGAAACCAGCTTGGTCGATACCCCTGGAGAACGACTGATTCCGCAACTCTATCAAACGTTGCAAAGTGTATTAGGAGGAAATCGAGACTGGAAAGCGTATCGACAGCGCATGAAAGTTTTGCAAGGAGCAGAGAATATCGCGAAAACTAAAATTGAGAGAGTTCAAAAAGACTGGAAATACATTAAAGGCGGACGCAATTGCGTGATGAGCTTTCTAAAAGCCTATTGTCCTGAAGATTTGGATGACGTGAATTCTGGACGAGTGGCGATCGAAACATTGGAATCAACAATCTGTCAGAATCGCAGTTTAACCGAACAACTCAAACACTACGCCACGATTTTACACGCCAGTTACGCGCCATTATTTCGATTTCGAGATAGTTTTTTGGACAATGTCAAAATAGAAGATCCGAATGGTCTTCTGCTCGATGATTGTGGCGAAACGAACCTCGATCCATTGCATCTTTTGCGATTTTACGAATTTGTTTCCGAAGGTAACCAAATTAGCGTTACCGAACGAGCCAAGCAACCCTACAATTTGAGCTTTTCGCTGAAGGTTGTCGATCTCGATGAATTTGCCAATACGCAACTGTCGAAATTGTATGCTTTTGAAAATTGTCAAATCCAGCGAGGTATTGGAGAAATCGTGCGATCTACTGCGATCGCTGCCGAACTAACCCCACCACTGATGCCTGGTGTTATTGTCAAAGAACACCGCAAAAATCGCTGGGCAATTCTCAAACTCAAAAAGCAAGGGTTAGACTGCTATTCAATCACCGTTCGCGACAACATTGGACGAGAAGAAAATTATACCTTCTTCCCCAGTCTTTCAGGAATTTTAGCGATCGCAACCGCAGGATTTGCCTTAAAATGTCCCGACAATGAAGAATTTTGGTGCGTTTAAACCATGCCTCACAGTCTCGTTTTCAATTTCATCCCCGAAACCCCTATCTATCCCGAATACGCTACCGGAAGACACCTGCACGCCCTATTTCTCACCGCTGTCACCGCTGTAGACTCCCAATTGGCGAGCTACCTTCACGAATCCAAAACTGAAAAAGCCTTCACCCTGTCGCCGTTACAAGTAGTTCGCCATCCGCGTCGCAACCAACCTACCTCCGTTCCCCCAATTCTACAATTTCAATATCGCTATCCCATCCCACCGGAAATCCCTTGTTGGTGGCGCGTTTCTCTCCTCGATGACAGCTTGTTCGCCAAATTGTCTCATCTTTGGCTGAATTTAAATTCGGGACAACCCTGGCATTTAGGCTCGGCGAATTTACACGTCACTAGCATTTTGGGAACGCCGCAATCGACGCAACCTTGGGCAAATGCGGCGTCTTATAAAGAACTGTACGAAAATGCATCTGACAGCAACCGTCGGATTTCGTTTCAGTTAGCCACTCCCGTCGCTTTTCGACAGCAAAAATACGATACGGCTTTACCCACTCCCGAATCGGTGTTTAAAAGTTTGCTGAATTCTTGGAACAAATACAGCGATATCGAGCTACCAGAGTTTTCCCCCGAACCCGTATTTCCCTGCTATTTCGATATCCAAACAGAAATTGCCGATTTTGATTTTCGCAAAAAAGGCAGATCTGGAAAGTTTATTGGAGCGGTCGGGACGATTGACTATCGAATTTTAGGTGACGTGTCTCCTGCAACGATCCAAACGTTGAATACTTTGGCAAACTACGCTTTATATGCGGGAATCGGACGAAAAACCACGATGGGGATGGGAATGGTACGACAAAATGCTTCTTAAATTGTTGAGAAATCAGGAATGAATGATGGCTGAAACTTTAACTGAAGTGGCGATCGCCTCTTTGAACCATTTTGCCTATTGTTCCCACCGGTGCTGGCGGATGTTTTGCGCGGGGGAGTTTGTCGATAATGCTTACACGATTGAGGGGACAACGCTACACGATCGCGTTCATACCCTTGGGGAAGGATTTCGCGAAGATATCTGGCAAGTGCGATCGATTTGGCTCAAATCCAAACGTTACGGATTGGTGGGAAAAGCCGATTTGGTCGAGTCCCAAGCGGGGGAAATTTATCCGGTGGAATACAAGCGAGGACGGCGCAATCCTTGGGAAAACGATGCGTTGCAAGTCTGCGCTCAGGGGTTGTGTTTGGAGGAACTAACGGGAAATTCGGTAACTACGGGTTACGTTTATTCGTTGCAATCTTGCCAGCGAGAAGAAATTGTCCTGGACGAACGATTGCGTCGGGACACTCTTGAAGCGATCGCATCGATCCGCCAAATGCTACAAACCGGAAAAATGCCTCCAGCGATCTACGAAAAACGCTGTCGCGGGTGCAGTTTGTACGATGGTTGTTTGCCACAAGCGGTGGCGAAGGTGAGGCGATATTCGGAGATCGAAGAATAGGGAAATTTTACATTATCTAAATCTTAAGGAGACAATGCCATGGGAACCGTGTACGTGACGCAGGAAGATGCGTTTTTAGGGAAGGTAGACGAGCGGTTGAGCGTAAAACATCGGCGCGATCGCCTCTTGGATGTCCCGTTAGTTAAAGTGAACGGCGTGGTTTTGTTGGGACGAGCGACGGTATCGCCAGCGGTGGTGGACGAATTGTTAGACCGCAATATTCCCCTAAGTTTCCTCACCCGTTACGGACGCTATCGGGGACGGTTGGAACCGGAAGTGACGCGCAATATTTTCGTCCGACGGGCACAATGGGATGCAGCGGGAGAAACGTCGAAATCGATTGACGCGGTGCGAGGATTCGTGCGCGGAAAACTCAAGAATTACCGCAGTTTGTTGCGGCGCAAGCAACGGGAGAATTCAGACTTAACGCTCACAGAGGCGATCGCCCAATTGAACCACGCGATCGCGGCTTTAGCGAAAACCCAGGCGATCGATCGCTTGCGAGGCTACGAAGGTGCGGGAAGTGCGGCGTATTTCGGCTGTTTCGGTCAGTTGGTACGCGGCGGCGGGTTTACCTTTACCCATCGCAATCGCCGTCCGCCTCTCGACCCGGTCAATTCCTTGCTAAGTCTGGGTTACGCGCTCCTGCGCCACGATATCCAAAGTGCGTTGAACCTCGTTGGCTTCGATCCCTATCTCGGCTATCTCCACACCGAACATTACGGTCGTCCGTCTCTGGCGTTGGACGTGATGGAGGAGTTTCGACCGTTAGTGGTGGATGCGATGGTGTTGGCGGTGACGAACAAACGCCTGGTGACCCCTGAAGATTTTGAGACGGAACCGTTGAGCGGCGCGGTATCGCTGACGTCGGAGGGGTTGAAGGTGTTTTTGCGAGCTTACGAGGAGAAGAAACAGTCGAAGTTCAAGCATCCCGTGATGGGACGCAAGTGTACGTATCAGGAAGCGTTTGAGATTCAAGGGCGACTGCTGGCGAAGTTTTTGATGGGGGAAACGGATAAGTATCCGCCGTTGGTGTTGCGTTAGCGGCGTTGGGGCGGGGTGGACTCGCCCCAGCAAGTACAATTATTTAGGGAGTATCGCGTCATGATGCACGTGGTGGTTTGTTACGATGTGTCGGAGGACAAGCGCCGCACGAAGATTCACAAGGTGCTGAAGTCCTATGGTGAGTGGATGCAGTACAGCGTGTTCGAGTGCGATTTGACCGAGACGCAGTACGCTCGTTTGCGACGGCGGTTGCAAAAGTTGATTCATCCGCAGACGGACAATGTGTTGTTTTATTTTCTGCGGGGAAAGAATCACGGGACGGTGGAGCGGATTGGCGGTTCGCCGCCGATGGATACGACGGTGTTTTTCTGTTGAGTTTTGTAACGGTTTGCGCGGCGGGGTGGGTGTTTGAGCGAGAGGGTGCGAAAAATCGGCTGGATGGCTGATGGGGTCTGGGTTTGGGGCGATCGCTCCTGAAAGGAGATCCGCGCAATTGCTGAAAGGCTTGTCAGATAAGGGGTTTGGAGATTTTTGCAGGAGTGGGAATTGTGTTTTTGAGGCGATCGATGCTATTATTTAGGAGATCCGCGCAACTGAACCTTGAAAACTGCATAGTGTCTGGCTTCCAGATGGGGGCAGTCAAAATCCACTCAAATCCCTTTTAGGGATTGAAAC
>CAYQUF010000099.1:0-16759 GCA_964420595.1 uncultured bacterium | reverse complement strand
GCGGCGCGATCGCGAATGCCCACCCTACTACTTGTCAACCATTTGTTACAGTATCAAACGGACAAATTTTTTCTTACCCACTTGCAACACCTTCCCGCTTAATTCCTCGGGCGAATCAAAGGTTGAATTCACGTCCGAAATGCGATCGCCCTCTAAACGCACCGCACCCCCTTGAATCTGTCGCCGTCCTTCGCCGCTACTCTTACACAAACCGCTGGCGTTGAGAATGTAAAATAATTTCGCCGGAAATTCGACGTCCGACAGGGAAAATTCCGGTACTGCTTCGTCGCCGCCGCTTCCCCCTTGCACCAGCGACATCGCCGCTTGCTGGGCGTCTTTGGCTGCCTTTTCGCCGCGATACTGCTCTACAATATTGAGTGCCAACAACTTCTGGCGATCGCGCGGATTGTCGGGCAACTTATCCAGCGGTAAATCCGTGAGCAACTCGAAATACTGCTCCACCTGGGAATCGGGAATTTTCTCCAACTTCGAGTACATCGAGAGCGCATCTTCAGACAACCCGACATAATTCCCCAGCGATTTCGACATCTTCTGCACCCCATCCGTTCCCAACAGGATCGGCAACAGCAAGCCAAACTGGGGTTTGCGACCGAAATAGCGCTGTAAATCTCGCCCCACGGCAATGTTAAACTTCTGATCGGTGCCGCCCAACTCCACGTCGGCTGCAACCGCCACCGAATCGTATCCCTGCATCAGCGGATAGAGAAACTCGTGCAAGAAAATCGGGTTTTCCCGCTCGTAGCGTTCGGCGAATCCTTCCTTCGCCAGCATCTGACCCACGGTCATCCGCGCCAGCAATTCTAAAATATCGCCGAGATCCAACTTCGACAGCCACTCGGAGTTGTAACGAATTTCCAAGCGTCCCGGCGTGTCGAAATCCAAAATCGGACGCACCTGATCCAAATACGTCCGCGCGTTATTTTCCACATCCTGTTGGGTCAGTTGGCGGCGAACTTCCGATTTGCCCGTCGGATCGCCAATGCGTGCGGTAAAATCGCCAATAATCAGCACCGCCGTATGTCCGGCATCTTGAAACGCTCGCAATTTGCGCACCGGAATGCTATGACCGAGGTGGATGTCGGTTCCCGTCGGATCGATCCCCAATTTAACGCGCAAGGGACGATCCGCTTGCTCCAACAGCCGCACGATATTTTCGGCGGTGTCGTTAGAGTCACTGCGATCCGGGAAAATCTCGCTGGTTCCCCGGTACAACCAATCCAAATTCCTTGTCATAGCTAATGTTCGTCTCGGCGTTTTTTGCTAAACTCTGCTCGATTCCGCTAAACTCCCAACTTGGGATGCCGCAGTGCGATCGCCCCTTCGCGATCGCCTCGGCGATGCAGCCTTTAATTGTACGAAACCAAGTTGGAATCTGGAAACCCCATGGCGCGATCGCCGGGGAAGTTGACTACAATTGAAGCCGAGGACGAATAGCAAATCGTGCTGACGTTCGCAACCTGCCTCCGTAAATTGTGGCAGAAATTGCACTCGATCGCCCAAAATCGGGACTCTCATTCCCCTTTTCCCTCCCGATCGCTCATTTCCTATTGTTGAGGAAGCACAATCGTCGTGTCGGTTAACACAATTCGACAAAAACAACCCGAAACATCTCAATCGGTACTCGAGTTCGTCCAATCAGTCAGCAAGGTGACCGCCGGAACGCTCCTGGGCATCACCATGCTGACTAGCTCCGTTGTCGCGGGTGGCTTGGTCGGTTTGGCAATCAGCTTCCGCAACCTCCCGGACGTGCGGATTCTACGCAACTACGTTCCCACCGAAACCAGCCACATTTACGATGTCAACGGAAAGTTGCTGTTCAGCCTCCACGACGAAGCCAATCGGGAGGTAATGCCCCTACCGCAAATCTCCCCGAACCTGAAATTGGCAGTCTTGGCAATTGAGGACAGCCACTTTTTCCAGCACCACGGCATTAACCCCGGCGCGGTGATGCGGGCGTTTCTCGCCAATATGGAGCAAGGGGAAACCGTCGAAGGCGGCTCGACGCTAACGATGCAGTTGGTTAAAAACCTGTTTCTCTCTCCCAAGCGCACCCTCAGCCGCAAGGTCGCCGAAGCCGTCCTCTCAATTCGGCTCGAACAAATTCTCAAAAAGAACCAAATCTTCGAGCTGTATCTCAACCAGGTGTATTGGGGACACAACCTCTATGGCGCTGAAACTGCCGCCCAAAGCTATTTCAACAAGTCTGCCGAAGATTTAACCCTCGCCGAAGCCGCCATGATGGCGGGGTTGATTCAAGCGCCGGAAGATTACAGTCCCTTCGTCAATTACAAGCTTGCCAAACAGCGACAGGCGATTGTCCTCAACCGCATGGAAACCCTGCGCTGGATTACCCCCGAAGAAAAACAAGCCGCCCTCGACCAGCCGCTTCGTTTGGGTCGCATTACCTCGTTCCCCACCAGCGAATTGCCTTACGTGACCGAGCCAGTGGTGCAAGAGCTGGTCGAACGGTTCGGACGGGATGCAGTGCTCAAAGGCGGGATGCGGGTTCAAACCACCATCGACTACGATTTCCAACGCCTAGCCGAGAAAACCGTCCAACGCTGGCACGAGCGCCTGTACTATCAAGGCGTTTACTACAATCGCGACCAGGGTCAGATGGCGTTAGTTGCCGTGGATCCGCGCACCCACTTCGTTAAAGCCATGGTCGGCGGGGTCGATTACGATAAAAGCCAGTACAACCGGGCGTTGCAAGCTCGCCGCCAGCCGGGATCGGCATTTAAGCCGTTTGTCTATTACACGGCATTTGCTTCGGGGAAATACACGCCCTCGTCCACGGTGAACGATACGCCGGTCAGCTACCCCGACGGGAATGGATATTATTCGCCCAAAAACTACGGCGGCTCTTTCTCGGGAGCGGTCAGCATTCGCAAGGCGTTGGAAGTGTCGCTCAACGTCCCGGCGGTGAAAATCGGTCAGGCGGTGGGATTGGATAAAACGATCGAAACGACCCGGATTTTGGGGGTTGAAAGTCCCATCGAGCCGGTGATCTCGCTGCCGTTGGGATCGGTGGATCTGACGCCGCTGGAGATGGCGGGAGCCTTTGCTACCTTTGCCAATACCGGATGGCGATCGGATACGACGTTTATCGTCCAGGTCACCGACACTAGCGGCAACGTGCTGCTCGACAATACCCCCGAACCGCGACTGGTGTTGGATCCGTGGGCGGTTGCATCCCTTAACGACGTTCTCAAAGGCGTGATCGCGCGGGGGACGGCAACGTCGGCTCAAATCGGTCGTCCGGCGGCGGGTAAGACGGGAACGACTTCTTCGGAACGGGATATTTGGTTTGTCGGTTACGTGCCGCAACTGTCAGTCGCCGTTTGGGTCGGGAATGACAACTATCGACCGTTGGGATACGGCGTGACAGGAGGCGGCTTCGTGGCTCCGGTGTGGCGCGATTTCATGAGCCAAGCGCTGAAAGGGGTTCCTGTCAAAGATTTTCCCCCTCCCAGTCAGTTCGAGCGCCCGTAATTTCGAAGGATTACGAGGTTTTTTCCAGTTCCGATTTCATCCGTTCGAGGGTATTGTGCATCTGATCGAACATTTGTTGGGGCGTCATGCCAAACTGTCCCAGTTGGGTTTTGAGCTGCTCGACGGTCATTTGCGCCGAAAAGTCTTCTGAGAGTTCGAAGCGCTTCATGAAGATGCGATAGCGCTCCATCATGGCTTCCATTTGCTCGATGAAGATCTTTTTCCCTTCGCGATCGAATTTGCCGTAGTTATTTCCGAGCTGGATGAGGGATTGATAGTCCTCAAACAGTTGTTTGGCTTCTTGCTGAATAATTTCTGAATCGAAAAAACCCATGATTATCTCCGTTATAATATCCCGCGACAGCCCCCGCCAAAATGCAAAACAATCCGTGCGAGCGGGAATGCTTTAAATCCCATAGAATGGGTTGACTTTATTGTAAATCAGCCTAAAGTCGCGGTTCAATCGGAATTGGGTTCGGGAAGCACTACTTGGGCAGAGGGGGAGAGGGGAGCGGGTTGGGCGTCGGGGCAATGCTAGCTCGCGAGGACGGGAGCGCTAAACCGGAGAATGAATTGCGCGGGCTTGGAGACCAAACCCCTACATTCTGTTGCCCGGTCACTGCCGCAGGGGGAATATGCGATACCGTACAATACAATAGCTTTATTTGTCGGTTTCAATAGAGTATGACGATGCATTCGACGCTACAGCAAGCTTTCGATCGCGCTAGCGCCCTCAAGATTATTAGCGGCTTGACTAATTTCGATCGCGATCGCGTGGCGATGGCGGTTAAGGCTGCCGACCTCGGTGGCGCGACGTTCGTGGATATTGCCGCCGATCCCGAGTTGGTGCGGATGGCGAAGGGGTTGACAAATTTGCCGATTTGTGTTTCGGCAGTCGAACCCGAGAAATTCGTGCCTGCGGTAGAAGCCGGAGCCGACCTGATTGAAATCGGGAACTTCGATGCTTTCTACGCTCAAGGTCGCCGGTTTGAAGCCGAGGAAGTGCTGCAACTGACCCGCCAAACGCGGGAACTGCTCCCCGAAATTACCCTGTCGGTGACGGTTCCCCACATCCTCGCCCTCGACGAGCAGGTGCAACTCGCCGAAGAATTGGTCAAAGCCGGAGCTGATATCATCCAAACTGAAGGCGGAACCAGCAGCAAACCCCAGCACGCCGGGACTTTGGGACTGATCGAGAAAGCGGTGCCCACCCTGGCGGCGGCGTCTGAAATTTCTCGCGCCGTGTCCGTTCCGGTATTGTGCGCTTCTGGAATTTCCAACGTGACGGCACCTTTGGCAATTGCGGCGGGTGCGGCTGGCGTTGGCGTCGGATCGGCGATCAACCGTTTGAATGACGAATTGGCGGCGATTGCGGCGGTTCGCGGTTTGGTCGAAGCTCTCGAAGCGGTGCAGCGCCACCGGGTTCGCGCCTAATTGCGGTTTCGAGGGGCGATCGCGCGATCGCCCCATTTGTCTATCTTGACTTCGATTTGGCTTCGAGTTTCTCTAAGCGCGATCGCAGCTCTTGATTTTCCTGTTTCAAGCGATCCATCTCGTCGCGCAATTGCTTCATCGCCTTGTCGGCGCCGACGTTGCTTTGCACCTTTTGAATCGCTTCCTCGGCGCGACGGCGCACCCGTCCGTCTGGGGTACTGTCCGCCAGCGATCGCAAGACTGCAATGGCTTTGGGGGTTTCCATCTGACCCAACGCCGAGACGACCGACACCTGGGTCAAGAAGAAGCCTTCCCGCGATAGTTCCGTCAGCCGTTCGAGAATGCGTTCGAGATTGACGTTATTCTGTCCGCTCGAAATCGCGCCTAACGCCCGAATCGCCGCCAGCCGCAGGGGTTGGGGGACGCCGCTGGCGGTATATTTCAAGATGGAATTGAGGGCGTCTTCGGAGGTTTTGAGCTGGCTGAGTCCTCCAATGGCTCCCGATCGCACCACTTCATTCCACCCGGCGCGTTCTTCTAGCACCGAATCGAGCAGTTTCAGCACCTTGCTCTCGCTGGGCTTTTCGTCTAACTTACCTCCCGCGATCGCGCCAATTGCCCGTGCTGCGGTGGATTCGACGTAGTAGCTGGGATCGCCTTTCTCCACCAGCGGCTTAATCGCCTTATAGCTGGCGTGGGTCTTAATCTTCGAGAGCGCCTCCACGGTGGCGCGACGCACCCGCGAGTTTTTGTCTTTCAATCCCGCCACCAATCCGTCAAAGGCTTGGTCGAGGGCGACTTCCGCCAACTGTTTGGCAACTTCAACCCGCACGCCCCAGAAGGGATCGTCTTTTAATGCTTTCGACAGGGCTTTGACGGCTTCCAAACCGCCGTGTTTGGCTAAAGCTTCGGCAGCGAAAATCCGCGAAATCGGGTCGGGATCGGAGGCTAACTGTGCCTTTAACTCGGGGACGGGATATTCTAATTTAACGGTTTTGAGGTAATGATTGCCCGCATCGAAACTGAGAAATGACGGCTTTTCTTTTAAGGGGAAATAGAAACTTTGCTCTCGCTCGCTGACGCGGACGGTGAAGGTTTTGAGCGAAACGTCCGATTTAGATTTCTTTTTACCTTGGTTGGCGACGTATCCAAAGGCGATCGGGATTTTTAGGTCGAACAAATCTCGATTGGAACTGCCATTTTTATCGCTCTCGGCGGCTTGGGTTTGGGTCACCGTTACCTTGGCGAGGTTGCTGTCGCCATCCCACCCATAGGAAACCTTAAAATCGGGATGTCCGCCGCGATAGACGTATTGGTCGAACAGGAACAAGAGATTGCGACCGGTAGCTTGTTCGATCGCCCGCAGCAAGTCCACCGTTTCCACCGTCGAGTGGGCGTTATTTTTCACAAACGTCGCGATCGCCTTGAAGAATAAATCGTCCCCCAACTCGGCGCGAATCATGTGATACACGCACGAGGCTTTCTCGTACAAATGGCGATCGTACAGTTCGATCGCCTCCCGATAGACGTGAGTGACAATCGGACGGCGGTAGCGACTGCTATCCTCGCTGATGTAACTGCGCGCCTCCTGCAAGCGGTAGTACGCCGCATCGTCTTCGCCGTATTCCCGTTGCGTCCACAGCACCTCCGAGTAAGACGCCATCCCTTCCTTAATCCAGGCGTGGGACCAATGTTTAATCACCAACAAATCGCCAAACCACTGGTGCGCCAATTCGTGCGCCACCAAGCTTTCCGTATTGCGATTGTCGCGAGCGGCGCGATCGTCGAGCAAACAGCGATCGGTCAGCAGGGTGGTAGACGTATTTTCCATCCCGCCAAAAATAAAATCGCTGACGCAGACTTGAGCGTACTTGGGATAGGCGTACTCGTAACCGAACTTTTGCGAGAAAAACTCGATCATTTCCGGGGTTTTGCCCATGCTGCGACGAGCGTCGTCTTCCCGTCCTTTTTCCACGTAGTAAGTGACGGGTTTTCCCTTCCATTCATCGCGAATTTCGGCAAAATCCCCCACCGCTAGGGTCATCAAATAGGTAGGATGGACTTGCTGCTGCGACCAGTGATAGATCTTGTCGTCTCCCGCTTCCTCCGTGGCGACGAGTTCGCCGTTGGAGATGGCGAGATATTGTTTCGGAACCCGCACCCGAATTTCGGAGGTCGCCAGTTGTCCGGGATAGTCGAAACAGGGAAACCAGAAGCGGGAATCTTCATCTTCCCCCTGAGTCCAGACTTGCACCGGTTTGTCGGGGTAGTCTTTCTCCGGTGCGATGAAATACAAGCCCCGTTGGGGATTCTCGACGCTATAGGCGATGGAGACGGTAATTGGGTGGTCGGTTTGGGTGGGTTGCTCCAACTTCACCGAGAGCTGCTGTCCGTCGCAGTCAAACGTTTGAGGCACATCGCCCACGCTCACCGATTCGACGTCCAACGCCACCGCATCCAGGGTAAGGCGATCGATCCCGTCGCGAATGGGATTGAGGCGAATGTTGCAAGTACCGCGAAAGCTGCGTTTGGGGATATCGAGGATTAAGTCGAGCAAGATGTGTTCGACCTGTCCGGGGCGATCGGGATTGTAGTGGGGTCGAGCGCCCGGAAGTTCGAAGGGTTTGCGACCATTGGTGTCGGTATCGAAGTAGGACTGCAACATTAGCATTAATAACCTGTCAGCGGAGAAAGCTATGCTATTACTGCACGCATATCGTTTGTCCTTCCAGAATAACGCGCTTGTCTGTGGAAATCTCGTTCTGTCGTTTTCCGGATCGCTACCGGGGTGTACTTGAGGTTAAATGCACCGGGAGAGGCGACCGCGTTGTCACCGATGGCTGCGATCGCCCATAGTACTGAAATTGAGGAACTCTAATGTCTGAAACCCAAAAATCCCGCCTCCCTTGGCTGCCAATTCTCGGCATCGCCGTTATCGTTGTTGGCGGAATCGCTTATTATCTTTTGTCTCGACGCACGCCAACCGCACCGACTGACGCGATCGCGACGGCTGAGGTCGTCCCCGACGAAGCGTGGATGGCAACGTATATTTCCACTGACGAGCAGGCGTGGTCGCAATTGTCGAAGTTCGGGACGCCAGAGGCGCAAACGGTCATTCGCGATAGTCTCGACCAATTTAAACAAAATACGTTTCCCCAAGGCAGTATCGATTTTGACGAAGACTTAAAACCGTGGATTGGCAATGTCATGGTGGCGATGCTACCGGGAACGGCTGCGTCCGAGGGAGAAGGCAGCACCGAACCCAGTCCCCTCTTGGTCGTGGACATTAAAGATAAAGCCAAGGCACTTGAGTTTGCCAACCGCATGAAGCAAGAGCAGGGCGACAAAATTAGCGAGAGCGACTATCAGGGCGTCACGATTACCGAATTTCAGGGGGAAAAGAGTCCGACCTATATGGCGACGTTAGGCACCGAACGGCTCGTTCTCGCCCCCCAACGCCAAAGTGTCGAACAATCGATCGATACGTTTAAAGGAGAACCGTCGTTTGCGTCCGATACTGAGGCGCAAGCATTACTGGCTAAGGGGGCGAACGTAAAAAATCCCCTCGCTCAAGTCTATTTCACCGACTATGCGGCAGTGGTGAAGCAAATGCGCGCCAATGCGCCGGAAGGACAAATGCCGCCGGTGACCGAAGAACAGCTCGCAGCGGTGCAGTCGGTGGTCATGGGGGTCGGGGTAGACGATTTGGGGTTGCGCTTTCGCGCCGTGGCTCAGTTTAACCCGCAACCGAACCAACCGGAGTTTAAACCCGCGCCGGGGAAAGTGATTTCGCAGTTTCCCACCGAAACGTTTTTGCTGATTACGGGTCGGGGAATTAGCGAGTCGTGGTCGCGGGTGGTGACGCAAGCGGAGGATAACCCGCAACTGCAACAAGCCTTGCAACAGGTGCGCCAACCGATTCAACAGCTCGGTCTCGATGCCGATACGGAGGTGTTCGGCTGGATGGATGGAGAATTCGCCCTAGGCGCGATCGCCTCGCAAGAAGGGTTGCTGGGGCAATTTGGCTTCGGCGGGGCGATAATTTTGGAAACGAGCGATCGCGAAACGGCTCAGGGAACGCTGGATAAACTCGGGAATTTCGCTCAGCAAAACCCGTCGATTTCCTTGGGCGATCGCGAGGTCGAAGGTACGTCTTTGAAAGATTGGAATGTTTCGACCCTCGGCACCATTCTCTCCCACGGTTGGCTCGACGATAATTCGTTACTGATCGCCCTCGGCGGTCCGCTGGCGGATACGATGGTGACTCAACCGGAAACGTCACTCAATAACAGCGATAGTTTTAAAACCATTACCGGAACCTTACCTCAAACCAATCAGGGATATTTTTATCTCGACATGAATCAGGCAATGGACGTGATTGGGAGTTTGCCCCAGGCACCAACTAATCAAATGCCACCGGAAACGAAAGCGGTCTTAGATTCAATTCGGGGAATTGGCGTCACGGCGACCATGGAAGGCAAAGAGAAAGGAATGCTGGAAATGCTGTTTGCCCTAACGCCAAGCGAAGGCTAATTTAGGTCGGTCAAAAAGTCGGACAAGCGTGAGGCGATCGCGTAGCGGTTAGAGGGGAAGCATCCGAACGCTAACTTTACGGTTTCAGGGGGCGATCGTCCCGCAATCTCCGACAAATTTGGCACTATAGAAATAAGTTCGCACTGCGATTTTCGCCTTCTTCCAAACGGCAATATCGACAGATTAAAATGCTATAGGGTTATCGTCCGTGCCATCTCAAGACTGGAAATTTTACGCCCAAGATATTCTCGCCTCCATCGCCGGAATCGAGCGATGTCTGGCTGGAATGACGTTCGAGGAATTTAGCGCCAACGAAACCGTTGCCAAAGCTATCTTGTACGACTGCACCATTATTGGCGAAGCCGCTCGTGCCATTCCCCCAGACATTCGCACCCGCTATCCCGAAATTCCCTGGGAGTTGCTCGAGGGCGTCAAACCTGAGCCGATTGGCGACGCCTTTCCCGTTAACTTAAAGCAAGTGTGGGACACCATCCAAACCCAGTTTCCGCCCATCAGCGCGAGTTTGCAGGACATTCTCGATCGCGCAACGGTCAAAGAGTCCGGCTAGCGCCAATGGCAAACCCCCCTCGCCCACGAAGCCAGGGGGGTCGAATCGCGATCGAGGGCGGGTCGGTTTAAAGGGCTTTTGCCAAATCGACCAAGCGGTTGCTGTAACCCCACTCGTTGTCGTAGTACGCCAAAATCTTGGCAAAGTTACCGCCCATCACTTTCGTCGAGCTGAGATTGACAATCGACGAACGCGGATCTTCGACGCAATCGGACGAGACGAGCGGCCACTCGCTCACGCCCAACACGCCGCTCATGGGACCGTTGGCGTATTGCTTGAAGGCTTCGTTAATCTCTTCAGCAGACACCGACTTTTGCAACATGGCGTTTAAGTCCACCACCGAACCGGTCGGCGTCGGGACGCGCAGGGCAATGCCGTCGAGTTTGCCTTGTAGTTCCGGCAGCACCAATCCCACGGCGACGGCGGCTCCGGTGGTCGTCGGTACGATGTTTTGAGCTGCACCGCGTCCGCGTCCCCATTCTTTTGGGTGTCCGGCATCCACCAATCGTTGGTCGGCGGTATAGGCGTGAACGGTGGTCATCCAGCCTTTATCGATGCCGAATTCTTGATTGAGAATATAGGCGATCGGAGCCAGACAGTTGGTGGTGCAGGAGGCGGCGGAGACGATGTTGTCGCGCTCGGCGTCGTAGGTGTCTTGGTTGACGCCCCACACGAAGGTGGGAACGTGACCGCCTTTGGCTGGGGCGCTGATAATCACCTTCTTGGCACCGGCGCTCAAGTGCGGTCTGGCTTTATCTTCGGTGCGGAATACGCCCGTCGATTCGACGACCACATCCACGCCGAGATCTTTCCAAGGCAGGGCGTTGGGGTCTTTCTCGGCGAGGAAGTCTACCCGCTTGCCGTCAATTTTCAGTGCCTTGTCTTCATAGCCGACGCTACCGGGAAACCGTCTGTACACCGAGTCGTATTGCAGCATGTACGCGGCGAGGTCGGGAGCGAGGGCGATGTCGTTAACTGCGACCACTTCCACGTCGGGGGTGGTTTGGGCAATACGCATGACCGCGCGTCCGATGCGTCCGAATCCATTAATGGCTATCCGTTTCATGGGTGACCTCCAGTATTTGCAATGGATGTATGGATGGGCAAAATGACCGATGGGATTGATTGCTTTAGGATTACCTTACCGCTACGCCTGGAGGCAATTGACCGTTGGATGGATGCTCCAAGCGAGTCCGGGCGGGATATTCAGCGCGATCGCCCTGGAATTGAGAGTTTTAGAAGGTTTTAATAATGGTACGGTGAAGGGCAATTCGTCGGGCAAGGGGGATAGGGAGATAGGGAGATAGGGGGAAACTTTTCGTAGGAAGCGATCGCGCGAACTTCGGCGTGGGGAGAAATATCGCTCGGAAATAGGGGAGCGGGGCGGTTGGCTATCGTCCCAAAGCGTGCATTTCGTTAATCACATCCGCACACTTGCGCGAAACCGCTTGCAACTCCTCTTTTTTGGTCTTCGACGGTGGCGGTAATAAATCGCCGACTCGAATCGTCACCGGAACCGGATTGGGAAAATTAGACTCTTTCTGAATAATTTTATCCGTTCCCCAAATCGAAACCGGAAGAATGGGAACTTGAGCCTTGGCTGCAATGGTAGCGGCACCCAATTTTGGAGCAGTAATGCGACCGTCGGGAGTGCGAGTCCCTTGCAGGAAAATCCCCATCGCCCATCCTTCGCTCAATGCTTGCAATCCGGCGCGAATAGCACTGCGGTCGGCGGAGGTTCGCTTGACTGGAAACGCCCCGTAAATTTGAATCAGTTGCTTCAAAAACGGCACCTCAAACAGTTCTTCTTTCGCCATATACGCCACCGGACGGCGCATGGCGCACGCCAAAATCGGCGGGTCGAAGTAACTGGCGTGGTTGCTGGCGATCACGAGGGGACCCGATTGCGGAACGTCGCCCCTCCCGTAGAGGTGACCTCGAAAATACAGGCGGAACATGGGAGTCACCCCAAACCAAGTCGAGATGCGGTAGGAAATTAAGCTGATTAAGGGTTCCCGTTGTTTGTTCATGTCAAATGATGGGGAGCAGCGTTGTCCGTCTTATGCCCTATTTTCGCCGCTATGGACAGTTTTGACCCATTTGAGACGTTTGGGGAAGAGGGCAACGCGAGTGGTCGTTACGGCGATCGCGGCAAACCAATGCACGAAATAGAGGGTACCGCGCAGGCTTTGTCCCAAAATCGTCCAAAGGGAAAGCACTTGTTCCCGACGGTGCAAGCGGGCGAGACCATTTGCCATTCCGACTCCCGAGGCGGCGATCGCGAGGGCGCTCATGGGAAGGAACAGCGGCATCTGATGGCGCAGCAGCGAGACGACAATGTCGGGAATGGTCGCGCTCGGAAGTAAGTATTGTACGGCAAAGAAGGCGAGGGCGTCGAGGGTTTTGCGCGTGCCCATGCGATTGCGAACCAACAGCCGCCAGTAGTCTAAATACCGCTGGTAGCCGCCTTCTGCCCAACGCGATCGCTGGTTCCACAGGGCGCTAAACTTGATGACGCCTTCTTCGCGAACGTTGGCGAGGGCGAGGATATCGATATCCCAACCGTCGAGGTGCAATCGCAAGGTCAAGTCCAAATCGTCGGTAATGGTTTCTTCGTTGAACCAACCGCAGCGATCTAAGGCAGTACGACGGATAAATTGACCGTTCCCGCGCAGTTCCCCGACGCCACCGCAGGCGACGCGCTGTTGTTGCAAGTAGGTATCCAGCGCCATTTCGGCGGCTTGTCCCCGCGTCCAGAAGTTGGTGTCGGCGTTGGAGATAACTTTGCGGACTTGGACGGCTCCCACTTGAGGGCGATCGAAGGCGGGAAGTACCCGTTGGAGCAAATCGCGATCGACTCGGGCGTCGGCGTCGAATACGGCGATAATGTCTCCTTGCGCGAGGTCGAGAATGCTGTTGAGCGCCCCCGATTTGCCGCCTCCGGCGTTGGGAGGGCGATGCAACACTTTGAGGCGATCGCGGTGGCGTGCGAGCCGGTCGAGGTGTTGTGCCGTGCCGTCGCTGCTGCCATCTTCAATGATGCAAACTTCGTAGCGATCGCTGGGATAGTCCAGGTCGCACAGGTTATCGACCAATTGCTCGATGACGGCTTCTTCGTCTTTGGCGGCGGCGATGAGGGAGATAAAGGGAGGGTCTTCGGGACGATCGCGCGGTAAGGAGGGCTGGGGGTCCTCTGGCACTGGCGCGACACTCAGGCGCAGAGAATACAGCGCGCTCAGAGCTAACAAGCACGCGACGACCCACGCACCCCAGGCGATCGAATCGATCGCGATCGCGACCAGCCAGACGCACAGCAGCACGAATGCCGCTTTATACCGTCGTCCGGCATACCCGCGATAAGAACTCTCGGTCTCGTCGGCGGAATTCTCTTCGCCGTATAGAATTCGATATAGGGGTTCTGACTCATCTGGGCGCTCGACCCAGGAATCGGCTGGCATAGGCGATTAGCAGCGAATAAAGATGCGCGTTCGGGGCGATCGCCCCAATTTCCGTCAATTATTCCATAGAACTGTCACGCCTGGGTTGGGGTGAACGACGATCCTCTGCAAAAGTCACGCTACAGGGTTAAATAGAGATTGCGTTCAGTTTTACAAGGTATCGATTTTAGTGGCAGTATCTTCTTTCCGTTCTAAAACTTCAGTAGAATCACGCAAAATTTTGAATATCGTCGTGCTAGCGGCACCAATGCTGGCATTTTTAGGCGCGATCGTCGCCGTCGTATTTTGGGAACAAGGGGTCACCTGGTTGGATGTCGCCCTGTGTCTGGGAATGTACGTGCTGACGATTGGCGGAATTACGGTGGGATTTCATCGTTTATTCTCTCACCGCGCCTTTCAAACTAACGCGATCGTGCGCGGATTTTTGGCGATTGCCGGAAGTATGGCGGCTCAAGGCACCGTGAGCAGTTGGGTCAGCCACCACCGCCAGCATCACCTGTACTCGGATACGTCGGGAGACACCCACTCGCCGCACCTGCACGGTGAGGGTCTTTGGGGGTGGTTGCAAGGATTTTGGCACGCTCACATCGGTTGGATGCTGGTCGTCGATTGGCAGGAATTTCCCTATATCAACGATCTCAAGCGCGATCGCGTTATCCAAACGATCGATCGCCTCTATCCGGTTTGGTTGATTCTCTCGTTTGTTATTCCAGCGGCGATTGGCGGTGCGATCTCGGGATCGTGGGACGGCGCGCTGCGAGGTGTTATCTGGGGCGGTGTCTTTCGCCTGATGCTGGGATTCCAAGTCACTTTTAGTATCAATTCCCTCTGCCATCTTTGGGGTCGGCGTCGCTTTACCACCGAGGATCGCAGCCGCAATAACGCCCTGTTTGGCTGGTTGAATTTAGGGGAGGGTTGGCACAACAACCATCACGCTTTTCCATTTTCGGCGAAGTTAGGTCTGATGTGGTGGCAAGTCGATATCGGTTGGTGGTTTATTGCCCTGTGCCAGCGTTTGGGTCTGGCTTGGGAGGTCAAACTACCGTCGCAACTCGACATGGAGAAAAAGGCGATTTCGCTGTAACCCAATTGCGGAAGTCAGTTGGAATCGCACGGTAGGCGATCGCCCAGTTTGTTAAAGTTGAACTGGAAAATTCGATCGCCTGCTCGCTCTCCAAGTTGCCAATTCAGAAACGGCAGAACGAACCAGGGGCGATCGCGCCACGGAATCGATTCTGAATGGATTGATGCTCGCGATCGCCTTTTTGTCAATCAAAATTCAAAATCCTTAAACCTTCCCTCTCGTTCCCGATTGTCAACGTTCTAGAGTCTTTCCCATGTTTGTCCGCGAAACCCTCTATCGCAGCGATCGCGTCATGGCGAAACTGAAGCAATTTCCCGTCACGATTTGCGGTGCGGGAGCGCTCGGGGCAAATGTGGCGGAAAATTTAGGGCGATCGGGATTTGGCAAACTCAAAGTGATCGATCGCGATCGGATCGAAGAACGCAACCTTTCCACGCAACCGTACTATCGATCCGACATCGGTGCATTTAAAACGAAAATTCTGACGAACAATCTCTATCGCTCGTTAGGGATTAAAATCGACGCGCAATCGAAAGAACTTACTGCGTCCAATGCCGCGCAATTGTTACAAGGCACTCGCTTGGCGATCGATACGTTCGACAATAGCGTTGCCCGTGAAGCGGTGAAAGATTGCTGCGACGCACAGGCGATTTCTTGCCTCCATGTCGGGTTAGCTCGCGATTACGCTGAAGTCATTTGGAACGATCGCTATCGCGTTCCCTCGCCGACCCATGACGACATTTGCGACTATCCCTTAGCTCGAAATCTGGTCATGCTCGCGGTATCGGTGGCTTGCGAGGCGATCGTGAGATTCGTGGCAACTGGCGCGCAACAGAGTTGGACGATTACGTTAGAAGATTTTGCAATTCGACCCTACGAATTGTAGGTCAGACAAACAATCCTAAAAAAATAATGCCCCTCGCCAACAGTGGAAGGGGCAAAATTCGATTTAGCGTGACGGGAAAGGATAAACCCGCAGCGCGATCGTCAATTCTTAGTTTCCAAGGCGCTCTTGAACGGCTTCTTTTAATTCCGGATCTTGGCTGACCGCTGCCAAGATTTGATTGAACCGATCCACGTCAAGTCCCTCTTGACGTACGGCGTCAATCATTTCCGCTTGGGTACTCTGTTGAATTTGGGAAATTTCGGTCACTGCAACTTGAAAGTTTTCCCGTTCTTGAGAGCTGACCTCGATTTCACTCTCGGGATTTTGTTGAGAGCGAGCAATTTCCATAAACCGCTGTTCGCTTAAACCAGACTCTTGCACCACTGTTGCCATCTCGCGCCGCGATTCCTGTTGCAGCATTTGAATTTGAGCGATCGCATTGGTAAAGCGATCCAGTTCGGCGTCGCTAACGTCGGTGACAATCTGTTCTTGAGATTGAGGCGTTGGAACCTGCGTTTGAGCGCGTGCCGGTAAGCTGGTCATCCATAGCAACGGCAACACTAAGCCAATCGTTAGCAGGTGCTTTAACATGTTAAAGTTCTCCTAGATATTACTTCTGAGTTCGATCTGGAAGCTCGGACTCCCAGTATGAGGTAAGACTACACCTTAATAACTTAGCGGGTCGTTTCAAGGGGTTGCCCGATTCCGCTAAATTCGCCTTAATCGTAATCAAGGGGTCTCGATCGTGTCAAACACCGCTATAACCGACGATGTCGCGTCCTGAGACAATCCTCGAATTTTGGTTCGGCGATCGCAGCGCGAACGAATATGGCAAGCCGCGCAAGGCGTGGTTTCAGAAAAAGCCCGAATTTGACGAAACCGTGCGATCGCGCTTTCTCGGCGATTACCAAGCTGCCGCGTCCGGACGCTACGACGACTGGACGAACCATCCTCGCAGCACGCTGGCGTTAATCCTTCTCCTCGACCAATTTCCGCGCAATTTGTTTCGCGATCGCCCCGAAGCCTTTGCCACGGATACGAAAGCTCTAGAGATCGCCAAAGATGCGATCGCCCGAGGATTCGATCGCCCATTGCTCCCGGTCGAGCGTTGGTTCGTCTATCTCCCTTTCGAGCATAGCGAAGATCTCGCAGACCAGCGGCGATCGGTGGAATTATTCCACCAACTCGAAGGCGACCCCGACAGTGCGACGACCATCGACTATGCCGACCGCCATTTCCAAGTTATCGAACGGTTCGGACGCTTTCCCCACCGCAATCGGATT
>CAYQUF010000098.1:0-17065 GCA_964420595.1 uncultured bacterium | reverse complement strand
CTGTCAACTTGATAACGGAATCGATAATAGTGATCCCTATCTCATCCGCAGTATTCTCTGGACCTTAGATCGCATCAAAGCACTGCAAGCCATCCGCTGGATTTCGGGAAAAGGAATTTCGTCGAGAGACAGTGACATGATGGGATTACCGGAACAGGAGGAAGATGATCAAATCGATGAGTTTGAGCGTTCCTGCCAGATTTTAGATTTGATTAGTCAATATAATCCAATTTTGATTTGCTTTGATCAGCTCGAAGGAACAGAAATGTCAGACAGTGGCTTTAGCAAGGCACAGGTTATTGTCACCCTAGCCATGGACCTCTATAATTCCCTCAACAAAGGTGTTATTCTGACGGCTCTGTATCCTGATATTTGGCAACATCAAATTAGGTCTTTACCTCAAGCGGAAGCGGTTGTAGATCGTATTGGAGAAACTCGGGTTGATCTGAACTATTTAAACTCAGAAAATGTTGTTGACTTAGTGCAAGATTGGCTCAAGGAGTTTTATGAGCAGCGGGGATTAACGCCCCCAACATCAATCTATCCCTTCAAACAAGAAGCTCTTGAAGCCATTGGCCGACAACGGGCTACCGCTCGGGATGTCTTACAACATTGTAAGTCTCATTGGGGCATTCCTGATGCTCCTGAAGCTGAGGTTAAGGTTGAGGAAACTCCTCCTCCTCCTACGACGACGCTCAAGCCTATTTTCGAGAAAGAACTGGCAAACTTGGATATGGAAGAGCGGCTAGAGGATAAATCCAGACTTGCCAAAGCCCTGAAGTTTGCCTACCAATTTCTGATAAAACTAAAAAAAAATCTGGGCGATTTTGAGATTGAGGCAGTTGAAGGCATTAATACCCCGGCTTCCGAAGCCCGGTATTGCTTGGATTTCCGAGTCATCGGACAACAAAACAATGAGGCTGTCAAGATTGGTGTAATGGTCTTGCAAATGTCTGGAGGTCGTGGGGTACAAGCCGGCTTAAAACGGTTGGTTGATTATGACAGTTATGGAATTACTCGGGGCTGTTTAGTGCGTTCCAAAGATATTAGCCGTTCGGCTCAAAAAGCCCAGTTTTTCCGCGACCAACTGTTGCAAGAAAAGGGAGGAAAATGGGTCTCCTTAAAAGCTGAACCGATGAAGCCTTTACTGGCACTGTTAGAGATATCCGAATCTTTGGAGGATTACGAGATTGACGAGGCGCAACTGCAAGAGTTTATCGAAGCGGAAAATCTCCTGATTGATAATCCCTTGCTTCAGGAGATTGTCAGCCGTCCTTCAGGTCAAAAACCCGAAGATGTGGTGGATGAAGATGCAGACAGTGATGAGGCTTAAATGAGCGAGTAGTTGAGCCACGTTGAGCTTGAGAAAAACCGAGAAGCCAACGGGTTAGACTTTTAATCAGGCTACGTTCAATCTGTTTTTTATTACTGTCGATGTCTAATACATCTCCTCATACATCTGTTATCTTTCAAGCGTTGAGTCTCCCCCCTCTGGAGATGGCCAACCTCTTGCAGGGGGTGAGTATTGTGGCGATCGCCCCTCGATTTGTGCGCCCTAAACAACAGCAGTTTGGCCTCTGTGTCAGTCAAACCTTCTCCGATGGTCCCGAGAAGTATCTCTATCATCAAGATGTATTAGCTACAGAGAGACTCGATTTAGACGAGAAGACTCTCATCATACCCGCTTGGGCGGTATGTGAAGACTGCGAAATTCTCAACGCCGACTCAGATTTAGCGGCCTTATCTGAGAGTAGCATTTGGACTACAGAGATGTTTAGCCAAATTCTGGCGCAAGGTGGGAACTTGTTTTTAGCCTATTTGCGAGTGTACCGACTTCCCGAACCCCTGGTGATGTCTCAAGGGGCCACCCCTCGGGAACCTCGTCAGTTCTTAGGCTTACCCGAAACCCTAACTTTACGCCAAGAGAATCCCGTTTTGGGCGATCGCCAGTTTGCGGAATACCATCAGGATTTACGGGAACGCCAACCCCTCGACTCCCTACAACGACAACTGCGCCAACTCGCCATTTCCCAACCGAGTCTTGAGGCGGCGATTCAGCAATTTCAGCAACAGTGGCGCGGCTTAGACAACACCAGTGAAACCTCCCTTTTACCCCGCCGCGATCCTGACTTAGACTGGATTGAACGCATCAGCGAAGTGGGGAACTCCAGTGACGGCTATAAATTTGAAAAACTCGTACGTCGCGCTCTCCTGAAACTCGGCTTTCGCAATTCCGAACAGAACCCCAAAGCCAGCCTCAATCCCGATCGGACTGGGGGTGCAGGTGGCTTAGATGTCTATTGCGAGTCTCCCTATCCCCTGGTGGGAGAGTGCAAAGCCAGCCAAGGCGATCGCGTTCCCGACAGCACCCCCGCCCAACTGATTAAACTCGGTCAAAAGTACCTAAATGTCGCCGATGGGGAGTATGCCGGAAGCCTATATGAACGCTGTGTTAAAGTGATTTTTGCAGCCGGAAAACTGACCCCAGATGCTGACCAAGTTGCCCGAGGAAATGAAATGAATGTGTTACGCCCAGAAACCCTAGAAGCCTTGATAAAACTCCAAGCAAACTATCCCGGTTCTGTGGATTTACAGGAGTTAAAGGAAAAGCTGAATGCTGCGCCCTTTGGGGAAGAGGCGGATAGTCAACTGGAAAACTATATCCAAGATTTGCAAGCACGAGTTAAACAACGAGCGGATATTATTTCGGCGTTAAAACTGGCTCTAAAAACGGCAAATTCCAGTTCGATAACGATTAAAAAATTGTATTGGTCACTTAATTTTATTGGCGAGTATAAATACCTGAATCAGTTCGGGGAACGAGGGATTTATGAGTTGTTAATTGAACTGTCGTCTCCCTTAACAGGCTATATCCGACGGGAGAAAAAAGGCGACTGGCGGGAAGATTGCTTTTCTGTTATCCGAAACTTGAGTCTTTAACGAGTTACTAAAAAAAAGGTGCTAGACTTCAGGTTTGGCACACAACTTTCAATCGTCAATTAACCATTAAGCCATTCATTAACGATGCCTCCCTAGGCTCCTTCCCGGAGCTTATCGAGGAACCGATATCGTAACTTGAGTTATTGCTTCGATATCTGAAGGCTTCTCTTTTCTAATACTCATTTTTAAATATTATTAATCTTTAAATTAATATTTTCTCCATTCCAATCCGATCGCCCCAAGGCATAGTAAACCACATCCGTCTCGTAATAGCGGGCATCTTTTTCATAAGTCATCCCCACCTTTTCAATTACGCGGCGAGAGGCAAGATTATCCGGATGGGCGATCGCCACAATTCGATCTAATTTCGCCATATTAAACCCGTATTCCAACGTCGCCAACGCCGCTTCCGTAGCAATCCCCCGTCCCCAATAAGGCTTATCGAACACGTATCCCAACTCCACCTCCGGTGTCCCATCCAAAAACGCCAAACCACACCGTCCGATAAGGGCATCATTGGGTTTCTGGGCAACCGCCCACATACCCAACCCATGGCTGTCCCAATGGCGAATGTGACCCCAAAGACTGGCTCGCGTCTGTTCGAGCGTCCGAGGTCGCACGTACTTCATCACCACCGGATCGCGATAAATGCGATAGAGATCGTCGAGATCCTCGGGGGTAAAATGGCGCAGTCGCAAGCGAGCGGTTTCGAGTTCGGGCATAACGGTGAATTAAGTTAAATTGGGGAAACGTGCCTTAACGTAACGAAACGAACACCTCGGCTGGAAATTTAGATGAGTAGCGTATCCTCGGCGACAGACCATCGAAAAAAACGCGAAAACGACTGGCGATTGTTCCTGCGGCTCAAACCCTATGCCCTTCGCAACCGCCGCCTGCTAACGATCGCCCTAGTGCTGTTAATTCCGCTCTCCCTAGCCGAAGCCGTCCAACCCATTTTAATCGGACAGGCGATTTCGCTGATCGAGAACGAACCAACTTTCTTCTTAATTGAAGGGAAAACCCTCTCCCAAGGATTGACCATTCTCGCCGGATTGCTACTGCTCACCATTGTCCTTCGCTTGGGATTCGACTCGGTGCAAGGGTTCCTCGTCCAAAAAGTGGGACAGCGGATGACCGCCGAAATTCGCAACGACTTGTTCGTTCACGTGACTTCCCTGGCGGCAAAATTTTTCGATCGCACCCCGGTCGGACGCCTGATCACTCGCTTGACCAGCGATGTCAACGCTTTGGGCGAAGTCTTTTCCACCGGAGCGATTGGAATTATCAGCGATCTCGGCTCCATTTTAGTGATTATCGCCGTCATGTTCGCCCTGCAATGGCAACTGGCGCTGATGCTGCTGCTGATGTTGGTTCCCGTGGCAATAGTAGTCGTCTATTTCCAACAGCAATATCGCAAAGCCAACTATCGCGCTCGCGAGGAACTCTCCAGCCTCAACGCCAACCTGCAAGAAAACATCACCGGAATTAACATCGTTCAGTTGTTTCGCCGGGAACGGTTCAACGCCGAGATCTTCCGCAACATCAACCAACGCTATATCAGCGAAGTCGATAAAACCATTTTTCACGATTCGGCGGTGTCGGCGACCTTGGAATGGATTTCCCTCGTGGCGATCGCCGGGGTATTGTGGTTGGGTGGGGTGTTAGTCATGGGAGACGCCCTCACCTTCGGAACCCTGGCGTCGTTTATCCTCTTCGCCCAACGCCTGTTCAATCCCCTGCGCCAGTTTGCCGAAAAATTCACCTCGATCCAAGCCGGATTTACCGCCATCGAGCGCATTCGCGACCTGCTCGCCGAACCGATTGAAATTCGCGATCCCGAACGGGACGGCGACCGTCAACCGACGCTGTCTCAAGATCCGACCCACGCCGGCGAAATTAAATTCGAAAATGTTTGGTTCGGCTACAAACGCGACGAGTACGTGCTCAAAGACTTAAATTTCACCATCCGACCGGGGGAACAAGTGGCGCTCGTGGGACCGACCGGCGCGGGGAAAAGCTCGATTATCCGGCTGCTGTGTCGCCTCTACGAACTCGACAAGGGACGGATTACCATCGACGGAATCGACATTCGCGATATTCCTCAAGGGGAGTTGCGCCGCCACTTAGGGGTGATTCTCCAAGATGGGTTTATTTTCGCCGGAGATGTCAACAGCAACATTACCTTGGGCGAGCGCTATCCGGTTGAAGACATTCGCACCGCCGCCGAACAAACCAACGTCGCCGAGTTTATCGAGCAGTTACCCAACGGTTACGAAACCGAACTGCGCCAGCGGGGAACGAACTTATCGGGGGGACAGAAGCAGTTACTCGCCTTTGCGCGGGCGGTGATTCGCAATCCTCGCATTTTGGTACTCGACGAGGCGACCGCGAGTTTGGACGTGGGAACCGAGGCGTTAATTCAAGAGGCGCTGGATCGGCTACTGCGCGATCGCACCGCGATTATTATCGCCCACCGACTGTCTACCATTCGCAACGCCGATCGCATTTTAGTCCTCAAACAGGGACAACTGGTGGAGTCGGGAACCCACGAAGAACTCCTGCACCGGGAGGGGTTATACGCTAGCCTGTATAAATTACAGATGCTTGGAACCTAGGGTGCCCCAACGAAAATAGACCAGCATCGCTCGACACTGGTCTGGGAAAAACACGTTGTCGTTACAGCACAAGGATCCCCGATCTGCGCGTTCCCATGGCGAGCAGCGGGTTGGCGTATCCGAATGCCGTCCTTTTCGTAGCAGATTGTAACAAAAAATACGCGCGTTATTTTATAAATCTTCAAATTTCGAGAGATTTTTCGAGTTGAGACAGGTGCTTCCCGCTCGGGATGACAGGAAAGGGGGATCCGACCGTTCTAGGCAATTTTCGCGAGTTGGGGGGCAGATCCGCTTCGGGAAGGGCATCAGTGGGGGATTGGGGTAGCTTCGGCGTCCCGGTTCCCAATTTTGACACTGTAGAAGGATACTGGAGTCAGTTACCCTTGAGAAAGTAAGGTTATGGCTCGTTCGAACGCCAATGATCGATCCGGGATTAATCCAAAAATTTGTCAGACTGATTTCAGCCCAGACCGGGTTGTATATCCGCGAACAAGATCGACCGATTCTCGCTCGCAAGATCGCGTCCCGGATGAAGTCGTTGCAATTGACTGACGCACAGCAATACTACCAAGTATTAGCCAGTGTCAGTACCAACTCCAACTCTCCCCCTGCCAAGTCCGCCCACCGCGAATGGCGGCAATTGATTCGATTGCTAACCACGATCGAGAGTTATTTCTTTCGGGATAAAGGACAGTTCTTTCTCTTGCGCCACCACCTTTTGCCCGAATTGATTCAACATCGACGGGATGTAGCAAGATTGGCGGAAAATGCAACAAAACCCTCGCTCCGAATCTGGAGTGCGGGCTGTTCGACAGGGGAAGAAGCTTACTCTCTAGCGATTTTAGTCAGCGAATTAATTCCCGATTTAGATCGATGGGATATCTTAATCGTCGGGACGGATATTAACGATAAAGCACTGGAAAAAGCCCGACGTGGCGTTTACGGTCCTTGGTCGTTTCGGTTGGTGGACGAGCAACTCAAACGCCAATATTTTCATCAAAATCGCTACGAACTCGAAATTGACGATCGCATCAAGAAAATTGTCACGTTCCAGTACGGCAACCTGGTTTGCGATGATTTTCCCAACTCGAATCCTAATTTGGATCGGATCGATTTAATTTTATGTCGAAATGTGTTTATTTATTTCGATCCGATCTCAATTTCTAAAGTATTGGATAAATTCTATCGAGCATTGCGGGAGCGTGGCTATTTAATGACCGCTCATGCCGAGTTACACGGGATCGGTTTGGGAAAATTTTTGTCCAAGATGTTTCCTCAATCCGTGGTCTATCAGCGTCCCCCGGAAGGCGAGCCGCAGCTAGCCAATGTACCTGCTTCGAATGAGAGAGCGTTCCCGTTGCGATCGCTGCCTCCCTTACCCTACCAGCAACCGTGGGCATCTCCTTCGCCCTCCTCAGCTCCTCCGCGCTATTCCTCCCGTCCCACTCGCAGACCCGTCCCGCCCGCCACCGAAACGCGATCGCCCCGTCCGAACGGAGACTCCAACGCCGAACTCGCCGAAGCCTGCTTTCGCGAAGCCACCGTGGCGTTTGTGAATGGAGCGTACCTGAAAGCCATTGATGCGGCTGGGCGAGCCACGGATTTGCAACCGCGTTATTTTGACGCCTACTATTTACTAGCGCGATCGCACGCCAATTTAGGCGATTACAATCGCGCGATCTATTACTGCCAGCAAGCCCTCCAAATCGACGCGATCGCCGTTGCTCCTTACTATTTACTCGCCCACATCGCCGAAGAACAGGGCAATATCGACAAAGCCAAAACCCTGTTCAAGCGCATTATTTACCTCGAACCAAACTCGATTTTTGCTTACTTGGAACTCGGATCGATCTACGATAAAGAAGGAAATTACAATCGGGCGGTTAAAATGCGTACCACGGCATTAGAACTGCTGCAAGAACTGCCCCGCGATCGCACCCTCGATCCCGACAGTCGCCTCACCGTCGCCGACCTGATTCAGCAAGTGCGTAAAATGTTAAAAATTTAGTCAAAAACTTGTTGAATCCCTCGGTGAAGTTCCACGATCGAAATAACTGCGTTGCTCTAACTTGCAATGGATAACAAACCCTATTTAGTGTTTAGTTTAAACGAATCGCTCTATGGCATTGAAGCCCAGACGGTTCAAGAGATCTTTTTCTTGCCAGAACTGACCCCCGTGGTCGAAGCCCCTCGGGATATTGCCGGGGTGTTAAACCTGCGGGGCGAGATCTTGCCGGTCATGGATTTAAACCTGCGGTTCGGACATCGAAGGCGAAACTACCGCACTAGCGATAGCGTCATAATCCTAGAATGGGGCAGATTTCGCCTGGGCATTATTGTCAACCAAGTCCGCGAAGTCGAAGAACTCAACCCCAATACCATTTCCAACGAACTCTCCTACGGACGCGAACCAGCTCAAGGGGAAAAAGTCGTGCGCTCGACGCACCATTTCGTGACGGGACTCGCCAAAATCGAGTCTCAGATTGTGATGCTGCTCGATTGCCAGCGGTTGATTTGTTCGTCGGAAGCGACGGTCGAACCCCTAACGCGACCGGATGCACCGCTAGAGGACTCGGTGGCGGGAACTGAGAACAAAGAATTGGATAGCTCTCTCAAAGAAGTTCCGATCTTTTGTCCGAACGCGACCCCCGAAGAACGGGAAATCTTTCGCTCTCGCGCTGAAAGTTTGCGCCAGTCGAGCGAAGGAGAAGATTTAAGCGGGTTAATGTCCGTGGCGGTGGTGGGTTTGAATGGGGAATATTTTGGCGTCGATTTACAATTGGTGCGCGAGTTCACCGACGTTCGCAAAGTGACCCCCATTCCTTGTACGCCTGCCCATATTGTTGGCAATATGAACTTGCGCGGCGAAATTGTCACGCTGGTCGATATTCGCGGGGTGTTAAATTTATCGGGAATCGGGGGAAGTTCGACTGAGAAAGCGATCGTGGTGCAGGTAGACGATTTAGTGGCTGGAATTGCGATCGATACGGTGTTTGACGTGAGGCACTTGAACCCATCGAGTCTGACGGCGGTTCCGGCAGCCGTTCATGCGATTAACGACGAGTATTTGCGCGGGACGGCTCCGTACGATCGGACAATGATGAGCATTTTAGATATTCACAAAATATTATCTAAAGGCGAATTGGTTGTTAACGAGGAAGTGTAGGCAGCTCGGACTTGGGTTCGGAACCACTGCTGAATTTTGACGGCTTCCTTCAATCGCGCCATCGGGTGCAAATATCCGAGATCGGTCTGGAGCGATCGAACCGGCACCGTCCGTCCATGTCGATCGCAGGTGCGAATCTCAATCTGGGCGAGCCGTTGTGGCGTTTGAGGCAACTGGGTTCTGCTGGCGTGCCAACGGGCGATCGCTCTCGTGTTTTTAAACTCAGCTTAATCGTTCGGATCGGCATTCAGGCCTAGACTGAAATGTGACAGATTCGACGAATTTAACCCAATACTCTTGAGGCGATCGCGCCGCGTTTTGGCATCGTCTCACTATCGGAGGGAAATCAGATGAAATTAGGTCATAAACTCTATATTGGTTTTGGCATTCCCATTCTTGCCTTAATTGCGATTGGAATCTACTCGATTTATTCGTTCGATCGCATCAACGGGCGTATCGAAGCCATTCACGACGATCGCGCCATTCCCCTAGAACAACTCAAAGATATCTCAGATAATTATGCCGTTCGGATTATCGATGCGGTCAATAAAACCAACGAACAAATGATGACCTTCGAGGATGCCCTGATCTCGGTCAAAATGGCACAGGAAGAAATCGATCGCCAATGGCAGAATTATCTCGAAACGGAATTGACCCCACGGGAAGAAGAACTCGTCAACGAAATCGAACGATTGTTCGTCAGTGCCGACGACCAAATCCAAAAAACCCTGATTCCAGTGCTACAACGGGGCGATCGCCAGCGCCTGTCCAACCTCGATGGAACCCTGTATCTCAAAATCGATCCGATTACCGAACGCCTGCGAGAACTGGTCGCCTTGCAACTAGAAGTTGCCAACGAAGAACGCCAAAAAGCCACTCGCGTCTATCGGGAAACCCTGATCGTGTTCGGAACCCTGCTCGCCGTGGCAGTCTTGATCGGATCGCCGTTTGGATTCTGGTTTATCCGACGGGGAATTACCGCCGCCCTCGCCGAAGCAATTGACACCATTAGCACCTCTTCAACCGAAATTGCTGCCACCACCGAAGAACAGGATCGCATTGCCAGCTCCCAAGCGTCTTCAGTCAATCAAACCACCACCTCGATGGACGAATTGAACGCTTCCTCCCAGCAAGCCGCCGAGCAAGCCGAAGCCAGTTCCAGTAGCGCGCGAGAGGCACTGAAACTGTCCGAAACTGGAACCCAGGCAGTCGAACGGACGATGGCGGGAATGGAAAAACTGCGCGAGAGCGTCAGCGCCATTTCCACTCAAATCGTGCGCTTGAGCGATCGCACCGAGCAAATCGGCAGTATTTCGAGCTTGGTGAGCGACCTAGCCAACCAAACCAATATGCTGGCGCTCAATGCTGCCGTAGAAGCCGTTCGCGCTGGAGAACACGGCAAAGGATTTGGCGTCGTGGCTGCCGAAATCCGCAAGCTTGCCGATCAGAGCCGACAGGCTGCCAATAAAATTAACGCCCTCGTCGGCGACGTGCAAGGGGAGATCGATTCGACCGTGATGGTTACCGACGACGGCACCAAAACCGTCGAAGCAGGGGTGAAAATTGTTCGGGAAACCGCCAATGCTTTTGCCGGGGTCGCCGACGCGATCGAGCAAGTGGTCGAGAACAACCAACAAAGTTCGCTGACCGCACAGCAACAAGCTTTGGCGATCGAGCAAGTGGTAGCTGCCATGAACGATCTCAACAGTGCCGCACGGGAAACCGCCAGCGGGATTTCTCAAATCAAGGCAGGAACGCTCAGCTTGAAACAAACGGCTGAAACTTTGAGATCGATGGTTTGAGGGGAAATTTCAGCGCGATCGCCCTTCTTTTCGTCCCAATTGTGAATTGCTACAAAATTTCAACTACCCAAGGGAGGATGACAGAACTCCCATTCATGGTATAAACTCAGCCTGCTAGTCTATGCACGATCGACCTAGCGGACACCCTCACTTCACACTCAGGCGAGGAAATGGTTATATGAAAGCGATCGCCTTGGAGTATTTTCCCTAGCATTTTCCGAGAGTTCGTCGGTGAATGCCGGGGAACGTGCGTCCTTAACAAAATTGCGGTACGCCAAACACCAGTAGCGATTCCGTACTGCTAGTTTTGTCGTGTTCGTTTGCAAGTAGGGGAATTTCAATTTCCGACCCGCCAGTCGGACGACTTATATCTTAGAAACAAGGTTAAATCCAATGAAGCAACTCGAGGTTCTCAACAATTACGCGAAAGCCGTCGCGATCGGCGCTTACGATCGCCACTCTCCCGGTTTGTTTGGCAAGCATGACAATGTCAGGCGCTACTGGGAAGATCGGTTTACGCGCAACGTTCTCAGTCAATTTTTGTCGGACTTAGTGTCTCAACATCGGGAATCTGGTGTGGGGTTGCGGGTCATGGATCTCGGCTGCGGCACGGGAGAAGGTCTGGGAATCTTAACCAGTTTGCCCCAAACCCTTCAAACATTAGATGCGACGGTCGAGCGAGTGCTCGATTATCAAGATATCGCGTGCTACAAAGGGGTCGATATCAGCCCCGCCATGATTGAAAAGGCGAAAGAAACCCACGCCGAACACCTGCAAACCAAGTTTGACGTAGCGGATTTAAACGAAGGGTTGCCCCTCGATCCTGGCGAAGACCCCTACGATGTTTACTTTTCGTCCTACGGATCGCTGTCTCACCTTAACGACGATTCCCTCGCGAAATTGTTCGAGGACATTTGCGACCACATGGACAAAAAAGCCGTGTTCGTTGGGGATTTCTTGGGACGGTATTCCTACGAGTGGCCCGTCTATTGGAGCGATAGCAACGGCAACGGTTCCAAGCAAAAAATCTACTCGATGTCTTATATCTATCCGCCTGACGCGCGCGGAGAAATCGAAGTGGATCGCTTCCCCATCCGCTACTGGGGTGGAGCCGAGTTGGATGGCTTCGTCCAAGAAACCCTAGACCGCAAAGGCGTGAAGGTCAGCCGTCGGCGACTGTGCGATCGCTCGATTTTTGTCGGTCGTCACATGAACACCCGCGAATTTAACCCCGAAGCTCCTCCCCTGCGCGCGGCGGTGAATTCCCTACACGAAATTAACTGTCGCACCGACTTGTCGCAGTTAATTTTCGACTACAAACCCCATCCCGACCACCCGCACCTGAATCGCTTCTTCACCAACTTGCAAGATGCGTGGAATGCGGTGGTGTACGCCTGTATCGACGCCCTGGCGCAATGGCGCAATCCGACCGAACTGCTCTCGGAACCGCCCGCCGGTCACCCGCCGTTGGTGCAAGAGTCGATCCGCACGATTCGCAATGCCGTTCGCGTCGCGCCGACCTTACAACTCGACGACCCCCGCGCCAATCTCGTCGAATTGCAACTGGCGTACTTGCTGCGGGATCTCGAATGGACGTACCAGCAAGGGTTGGGCGCTTCCCACGCCTTGTATGCCGTTTACGAGTTCGAGAAAAAATAAATAAGCCCTAGGGCAAGATAGGATGGAGGGCTAAACGGTACCTTCATCCTTTTTCATATTGGTAGGAGAGCCGTGGTGGTAGGCTGAAGGAAATCCCTAATTTAGCTTGCGTTTTTGTCCTATGGCTGCCTCCGTGCAATTTATTGACGGCATTGACGAAGAAATCGGTCAAATTAGCCTGCGCCAGCGCAAAGGATCGTCCGCCAAAATTGTGGTTTTGCGGTTCGATCGCCTCCGCGCCACCGAGCAACTGCGCGGCTATACCAATAAGGTGGAGCATCTTTGGCTGCGCGACGACGAGGGAGAAATTCAAGTGTCTCCCAGCGGCATGAAATTTACGTTTATCGACGACGATACTCTCGCCAGCGCCGAATGTTCGTTTGAGGTGGAATCGGAGGAACATTTCGAGCGGGTGATGCGATTTCTCCATCGCTACGCCGACGAACACGGCTTTGAGTTTCAACCCAGTTAAGACGCGATCGCGCAAGGTTTATGTCCTCAAAAGTTGCTTTAAATTCTTTGTTGAGTGCGGCGAAGCAAGGCGATCTCGATCGCGCAAATGCTGCCCTCGCCCGAGGGGTCGATCCCGACGCGAGCGATCGCAATGGGACGACGGCGTTAATGTTTGCGGCTCAAAGCGGGTATGTCGAAATTGCCCGCATCTTAATCGATGCTGGTGCCAATGTTAACCGATCGCGCCGACTGTACGGGGTTACGGCTCTGATGCTGGCGGCGGCGAACCGTCAGGCGGACGTGGTGCGGTTGCTGCTCGATGCGGGAGCCGAGACGAACGCAACCAATGACGACGGCTCTACGGCGCTGATGGCGGCAGCAATGCGGGGCGATCGCGATTGTACCCACTTGTTGCTTGAGGGGGGAGCCGATCCGAATTTGAGCGACAAAGATGGCGATAGCGCCCTGCGACTGGCAGCGACGCGGGGACACATCGAAGTGGTACGCTTGTTACTCGATCGCGGTGCGGATGCCGATTTAGCTGACGCCACCGGAACCACAGCACTGATGTACGCCGCCGAACGGGGGAACTTAGACCTGGTGTGGACGCTGTTGCCCTTCGCTGGCGTGGATGTCAAGAGTCAGGACGGGGAAACGGCACTGTTGCTGGCGGCGGAGCGGGGTCATCTTGAGGTCGTGCAAGCGTTACTCGATGCCAGCGCCAACGTTAACGCCAAAAGTCAGGACGGAGCGACCCCCCTAATGGCAGCAACGGCGGGAGGACACGAGGCGATCGCGATCGCCCTGATGGACGCGGGAGCAGAGATTGAAGCCACCAATCAAGAAGGGGACACAGCCCTCCACCTAGCCGTTTTAGAAGGACACGATCGCCTGGTCAAGCGCCTGCTCGAACGGGGTGCCAACTGCCAGCGACGCAACCGCTTGGGGGATACCCCGTTAACCATCGCGGCACTGCACGGTCACGACAATGCCATTCGCGCCTTGCGGGGGATGGGCGCCGATGCCAGCGTTAAGAATTTTGGCGAAACGCCCTTGACTCTAGCCACGGTTCGGGGTCAATTTGAAGCGGTGCTAGTCTTATTAGACACAGGAGTCGATGCCAATTTACCGGCAGATGATGGCAAAACAGCTTTGATGAAAGCGGCAAACGCTGACTATATTGACATCGTGCAAGCGTTATTAGATGCCGGAGCCGATGTAAACCGACAAGATAACTCGGGCGCGACGGCGCTGATGTGGGCGGCACATCGCGGCTATTTAGAGGTGGTCGATGTCTTGTTAAACGCCGGAGCGCAGACCGATGTGAAAAATCGCGGCGGTTATACCACGTTGGCGATCGCCGAATTTAACGGATATCCCGAAGTCGCCGATCGCTTGCGTCAGGCAGGCGCGCAAGAGTAGAAAAGCAACCGTAGGGTGGGCATTGCCGATCGATTAGCGATCGAGCCGATCCACAGACACTTCACAATGCCCACCTTACCCTAAAATGAGAAAGTCTATAACCAGATTTCCTATGATTCGATCGCGCCGATTCAACTAGGCGTTAAATTGCGATCGGATAGATTCAATCCGCTTGCGATTCACGCCGAGATCCGACTGTCCCAATCGAGAGGCAGATCGCGCGTGGATGACACCATCGCTCTCGTCGAGATAGAATTCCACATCATCGACGAATCCCATAATTTTAGATGTAAATTCGGCATAAACATAGCGATCGCCCTGTTCGACAATTTTGGCATTATCAGTATTTTGAATAATGTCCTTAAGGCGATCGAACGCTTCATCCGGCGACGACGAATAAGTCAGTGGCTTAATGGAATGTTCCTTATCCTGACTCTGACTGGACACGCAATTGGGCGACGACGGACATGAGGCGAGTTTGCCATCCTTAACGCCTAAATTATCCGGTCGTTTGCCTGAAAACGAAAAAATACTGGCGAGCATAGTCGGTTGAGAATTGGGTTGAGCAACAGCCGGGGACGGCATTCCCCCGTAGCAAGCGAGACTGAAAACAATTGCAAAGCCAATACTGAGCAGTTTGGCGCGTAAACCGTTCACAAAAACCCTCCGGTAGAACGACATCGGCTTCATTGTACCGTCAGGACTCGGATTCGGACTCCGACAGTGCCAATTGCACCAAATCGTCAATCTGCTTCAGGTTCTGCTCTCCCGCTAAATAGCCGATCCCGCGATGCAGGTGCAAGCGAAATTGCGTCGCCAGGGTGTCCTTATCGAGATCCAAGTCGTCATTGCGACAGCGTTGTTTCAGTGCGGCGACGAGCACGTCCGACAGTTCCCCGCCAAACACCCGCCAGCTCATTTCGACATTGCTGTCGGTGGTAATCGGAACCGGCGAAGGGGGAGAGGTTTCGGCGAGAGAGCGGCAAAATGCCCATCGACAGAGAATATTCCACTGTTCGATGCGAGTGATGCGTTTGAGTTTGCTCAGTTGGTCTTTGGCGGTTTGAGAGAGTTTAACCCGTTCCAATGGGGGGTCGAGGGTGGCAAATGGCATGGTGGTTCGGGGAAATCGGTGTCGGCTATTGTACCGCACGGTCTTGTTCTAGCGGTATCTTCACAACCTTCGCGCCGCTTTCGAGCCATTGAAACTGCCACGGTGTTGCTGTTGATTGAAATTTTACGAACCGGAAACTCTGAAACTCAATGTTATGGAAAGGTGGGCATTGCAAGTTTCAATGGATCGGCGTCATTTCTCCTCGATCGGCAATGCCCACCCTACGGCTTTACTCACTCATTATCGGGATTTCAGAGAACGATAAAATCCGCATCTGTAATCAGGTCGGCACTCACATTCAGCAAAGACGCAAACACCTCACCATCGCTGACATCGCGAAGTTCCGTATCGCCCCCCACTTGCACCGCCTGAATCCGATCCGGCGTCAATCCTTCAACCAGGGCAATCATGTCGGCACCATCTTCAAAATCGGCGATCGCATCTCGACCGTGCCCATCCCGGAACGCAAACGTATCGGCACCCGCACCGCCGGTTATCGTATCGTTGCCAAAATCTCCACTCAGAAAATCATCCCCCTCGCCACCGGTTAAATTATCGTTTTGCTGACCGCCGTAAAGCGTATCGTTACCTAAATCGCCACTGACAAAATCATTGCCCTGATTGCCAAAGACTGTATCGCTATCCATCCCGCCGTAGAGGATATCGCGCCCTTCTAACCCGGCGATGACATCATTCTGTTGGTTGCCCACCAAAAAGTCGTTACCCGCACCGCCAACTACCAAATCGTCCCCTTCTCCACCGGCAAGGGTATCGTTCCCGAGATTGCCGAATAAGGTGTCATTCCCTGCCAATCCGATAACTTCATCGTTTCCCGCCAATGCATCTGCCAAATTATCCTCGGCAGTTAAAAAGGCAAAATCGTCATTTGGCGTAAATCCCGATAGGGTATCGTCATCCCCCGGAACGCTGGCACCGAATTCAAACGCGCCGATATCGATTTGCCCGTCCCGAGGGGCATCCCGTGCGTCCGTTTCCAAACCGGAAATCGCCTGTCCCGCATCAATCGCCGGACTTCCCGATTGCAAGGCGTGAGTCGGAATGCCGCCGCCGTTATCTTGCAGGGGACCGAGTTGGGGATCGACGATGGTAATTTGGTTGGTGACGTTGGTATCGTTGCCGAGATCGGTCAGTTTGGCGGGAAATTGAATGTTGTTACCGCCATCGGTGAGGGGACGGTTGGTTTGCTGTTGGATGTCAAACTCGTTGTTCCCCGTGTTGTTGTCGAAAATCGTATTAGTGACGCGAACTTCGCGACCGTCTCCGGCAAATACCGCGCCACCAAACGCACCCGCGACGTTATTGGCAATGGTGTTATTGACAATTTCGGTGGTCACCGAAGTATCGCTGGCATCGAAAATGGCACCGCCCAGACCGCCCACGCCGTCGGCTTCGATGGCGCGATTGCCCGAAAATGTGGTATTGACTAAACGAACGGGCGCTTGTCCTCCAATCCACAACCCACCTCCTTGTCGCTCGGACGAATTGTTAGCCACGGTACTATCTCGAATCGTCAAATCGCCGTTACCGTGACGAATTCCGCCACCGAGGGCATCCCCATTCGGACTTTCAATCACTCGGTTATCGAGAATAGCGCTATCTTCGACGATAACCTCATCCGGCGGATAGACGAACAAAAACGCGCCGCCGCCTTGTCCCTCGCCTTGATTGCCTTCAATCCGACTGTTGCGAATAATAATTTGTCCGGAAGTCGCGCCGCCATCATTGGGACTGGCACCGTCGGTAAAAATCGCCCCGCCATAACCAAAGGTTTCTCGGGTCGAACCGTTGGCGGTCGAGGTGTTATTGCGAAAGGTGGAATTCTCAACAATTAAATTGGTGTGAACGACGTTAATCGCGCCGCCGTTAATTCCAC
>CAYQUF010000097.1:12186-17080 GCA_964420595.1 uncultured bacterium | reverse complement strand
TGCCGATCGATTGGAAATTGTGCCGATCCATTGCCAACTAGCAATGCCCACCTTCCCATGACATAGAAAGTCCACAAAACGTGTTATCGCTCCCAACTCCTGGGAAATAAGCGTTCTACTGTTTCCTGCAAGTGAGAGTGGGGATAGATATCGGGCTTCTTGCTCCAGACGTAATCTAAAGTTTGGCGATAAGTCCAGTCGGGAAACTGATAATAGCAGTACGCCACGCCCACCGAACCGCTTCTGCCAATTCCAGCCCGACAGTGGAGCAGAATTTTTTGTTTGCCGCGATCGCGTTGTTCGTCGATCCAGCGGATGGCTTCGAGTAACGATCGCTCGGGAATTGAATGTTGCGCCCCGTCTAACAAGCCAATTTTTTTATAGGCAATTTGGCTGTCGGGAGGAAACTTCAAATTCAGTTCTTCGCCTAAATTCAAGACAGCATCAATACCGAGTTGTGGGGCTTGCGAGGCAGCAATATAGTTGCCCACATAGACATTCGGAAAGATTTCAACGAAATTAGCGCCTTGCGTCCAAAGCATATTAGGAGAAGGAGGTTCGACGTACAAATATCCATTTTCTCGATAGCAACCCGCCCATTGCCAGCGATCGCAGCCATCGTCTAAACCGATGCGATAGGTAAATTCAAATTGACCTTCACTCGTCGGCAAAATGGATGTTTTAAAGTGATAGGTATGCTCCGATTCTTGGAATTCGATCGGTAGCGCGATCGCGTGCCAGCGTCCCTCGCTATTGTATTTGTTAATGATGTTCGTCCACAATTGAACGTTTAATTGTTTGGCACGATAGCGACTCGAAAGCTTCACCGTCGCCCCAAACCGCTCCAACCGATACAGGGTGAGATGGGAATTGAGAGACGGGTATAAATGCTCGATTCGGGCAATGCGATCGCTCATAGTGACCAGTCACCAGTCATCAGCCGCCAGTCGCCAGCGCAACCGGAGAATGGGTCAGAGCTTGGAAACCAAACCCCCACATTTCCCCCTCTCTGCCAGTCACCAATTCCCACTGTTGCCTGTATTGCCATCAAACCACTGGTTGCGAATTCTGTCTAGGCAAGCTCGTTTGCCATTTCCCCGGAGGGCATCGCCCGCCACAGTTTTTCCAAGCGATGGGCGGGTAGGGTCAAATATAAAATATCGCCCGCACTCAAGCTAGTTTCGAGTAAATCCCAACCGTGAATGGTTTGATGGGGGGTTTCGAGATACAACGGCACGAAATCGGCTTCCATCGCCGCCGTCTTGACCCGCTGGGCACAAAAGGGATGGTTGGCAGTAATCAACGTTGCCAGTGCCACCCACAGGCGTCCGCCGGTCATTCCGTTGCCGAAAATGCGACCGCCTAACGCCGCAGCGGCGAAGGAAGGTGCGGCAATTTCCGTCGGACTCAACACCGCCTCGAACTCGAACACTTGCTGTTCCATTTGGGCGAAATGAGAGTCTTGATTGCGCACCACGACCGGAAGGCGATTGTGCAACCCCTTTGCCGTCAGGGCAATTTCGAGGTTGGTCATGTCGTTGCTGGTCACGGCGAGCAAGGCGGTAGCGCGATCGATCCGGGCGGCTTCTAAAGTGGAGGCGACGTTGGCTTCCCCTTGAATCACGGGGATTTTGAGCGATCGCGCCGTGTTGAGAAACCGACAGTTGGGATCGGGATCGATGGCGACGACCTCGTAACCGTTTCCGTGCAGTTGCTTGGCAATCTGGATGCCGATGCCGCCGAGTCCGCAAATGATGTAATGATGGCGATCGGGGATAGGGACGGTGTGCAACAATTGCCGGAAGCGCGTGCCCAGGACGAGATCGTTGAGTAGGGCGTAGCAAATGCCGACCACCCCTGTACCGACGAGCATCATGGTGACGGTAAAGACTTTAATCCAGGCAGGACCGTTTTCGGCAACTTCTTCGTTTCCGCCCGCGCCGGTAATCATACCGACGGAGAAATAGAGGGCATCGACAAAGGAGATGTTAAAGCGAACGGCGCAATAGGTGAGCGTGGCGAGGAAAATGGTAATTAGCAGCGAGAGCAAGACCACCAACGTCGAATGACTGTGCTGTTGCAACCGACGTAGGTTATTGGCGAGTTTGGCGAGTTTCTGCTGCCACGACAGGCGAATGGTGCGGACGCTGGGTTGGGTGGCAACAATCAGGCGATCGCCCACTTCCAAATGCCGACCTTGCTCGACTGCCGACACTAGATCGATCGAGTGATGTTGGGGCAGGTAATAAATCAGCATTCGAGAGCGATCGTCCCACAAATCGCTGAGTTTTTTGCCGTACCAGGGATGAGCGCGATCGATGCAAATTTCTTGAATCGGCCAGGTTTGGCGAGACAGGCGCAATTGACCGATCGCCCGACTGCCCAACGCGGCGAAGGCAAATACGGGAGCGGCGAGGGACGAAACGCTCATGCTGGCGTGTTCGGGTAAGGTGCGATCGAGGCGATCGCCCAAACTGGTGTTGAATAGGCGATTGATAATCCGAATTTGAGGATTGAGGATGCGCGAGTGCATCAAAATGGTCAGGTTGACCGCATCGTCGCTGGTAGTAATGACGAGGGTTTGCGCGGTTTGAACTCCGGCGGCGATTAGGGTAGACGAACTGCGATAGTCGCCCACGACAATGCCCGTACTGACTCCCGGAATCGGGCGATCGCTCACGCCAATGGCGGGAACGCCTTGCTGTCGCAGCAAACAAAAAATTTGATATCCAGTTTGACCCAAGCCACAAACAATAATTCGGGGTTTCATTACGACGTTACAATCAATCCTTCCGAGCGCGATAGGTTCGGAGCCCGACCCACGTTTTGGACGCCACGAGCTGCTAGGTTAGCGCTCGAATTTCTATTGTTGGGGAAGTGACGGTTCGCGTTTGTAGCCCACAACACGCTTCGGGGGATGGAGATGGGAAGATGGGGAGAGCGGGGAAAGGGAGAAACTTGGGACGCTCTAACCCCCTGTAAATCTCCCTATCCCTCGATTTCGACTGATGCTAAGGCTTGCGCTAAGGCGTCTGCGGCGCGATCGCCCTGTCCGGCTTTGAGGTGTGCCCCGGCGATCCCGCTGAGAATAAAGGCGCGTTCGTAACGATCGCTGGTAGTCTCGACGACGTGTCCGGCTTGTTCGAGGCGATCGGTTTCGACCAGTGCCACGGCGATATCGTGTAATAAACAAGAAGTAGCGTACCCCGGTGCCTCAGCCTCGCGTTGGGACGTCGAACAGATGGTTTCAGCCACTTGTAAAGCCCGATCGCCGTGTCCTGCTGCGGCAAATTCAACCGCGATCGCTCGCAGGGCATTGAGTTTTACCGATTCTTCTTCGATCGCCTTGGCAATGTCTAAGGCGCGATCGCCGTACCCATCTTCGCACAGCGCCACTGCCACCGATCGCGAGGCTTCGGCTCGATAGGCGTCATCTTCAATTTCCCCAACGATCTCGACAGCCCGCTCGTATTGAGTAGCGTCGATTTGATCGAGCGCAATGTCGTACAATGCCGAGGCGCGACGATCGCTATCTCGAATTTGGCGGGCAATGTCTAACGCCTGTCCCAACCGATCGCCCCGTGCCAGTTGCACGGCAATCTTGCGCAGTGCCGAGGTTTGCCAATATTCGTCTCCAATGTCACTGGCAATCTCTAAGGCGCGATCGAACTGTTTGGCTTTGGCGACTAAAAACGCAATCCGCGAGAGGGCTAAGGCTTTGCGATAGTCGTCCTCGAACTCGTAGGCTAACTCCAAGGCGCGATCCACCGCTCCAGCACGAGCAAATTCGACCGCAATGTAATTCACCACCCAGTCTTTATCCGAGGGGTTTTGAATTTCGCGAGCCACTTGCAGCGATCGCGAGAGTAAAGTGCGGGCGCGTTCGCTAGCGTTCGCCCTGACCAGCTCCACGGCGATGGCGTGAAATGCCCAGGCGCGGGAGAACGCATCGTCAATGGTTTCGGCGATTTGGATGGCGCGATCGCGATCGCCGCTTTCTGCCAGTTGACCGGTAATTTTGCGCAACGCCCAGGCGCGATCGAACTCGTATTCGATCCGATTTGCTACCTCAATCGCCGCTGAAATTTGTCCGGTTTCAGCCAGTTGCAGCACGATTTTTTCCAGCACCGAGGCGCGGTCGGACACTTCTTTGAGGGTTCCGGCGAGGCGAATGGCGCGATCGCGCTGTCCGGTTTCGGCGAATTTCATGGCGATGCGACCGAAGGCTTCCACCTTGCCAGAATTATCTTCAATGGCGCGCACCACTTGCACGGCGAGATCCAAATGTCCGCGTTCGGCGAGTTGAAAGGCAATGCGATCGCGAACTCCCGCACGATCTGACTCGTCTTCGATGCGATCGACGAGGTTTAAAGCGTCAGCGAGGCATTCGGTTTCGGCAAATCTCAGGGCGACTCGTTCGAAGACTGAAGCGCGATCCAGTTCAGATTCGAGCGATCGGGCAATTTGCAAGGCACGATCGAGTTGTCCGCTTTCGGCAAGTTGGGTCGCCAGATACGACAATACCCAGCTTTGCCGGGCGATCGGGGAATCGGACTGCATCATTGGGTAAGCTGGAATGGGGTAGAGATCGGCGTCAGCGCGCATATTTATCCTTACAAGTGACGATCGAAGGAATCGGTACAGTTTTACCCGAGATGGCAGAAAAAAGTCAGAGCAGTTTGGGGTCGCAAAGCGACAGTTTTACGCTACAGGTTTGATAGAATTAAATGCCGAATCGGCGATCGCGCAGTGCGTTCTGCCTGCACGGATGGCGGTTCGGGCTGGATCGACCGATGGGTTCTCGACAATTGGCATATCTATAAAATAACAGTTTGCTCTCGCTTGGAATGGCAATAGAGCAGTGGTTAGTCCCGTGGGGTCCACCTCAGTTGAG
>CAYQUF010000097.1:8406-12086 GCA_964420595.1 uncultured bacterium | reverse complement strand
ATTAGCCTGGCAAATGCTCCATGCTGCCCCCTTAACCGCTTAATTCGCAGCGATCGAGCGGCGATCGCGAAAGGCAATTGAAAGTTTAATAAAAATTTTTATACTCTTTAACAAACAAGGAGATCGGGTCGCCGATCGACATCAAACGCCCCATCTCCCGCGCCTAAAACCGCCGCACGTATACGCAATGGCGCACCGCATGAGTCAGCGGCGTCGTAAACCCGTCCACCGACTCGATCGCGCCCCCCAACCGTTCGGCGACCGTTGCCACAGTCAGCGCGTCTTCTTCGCTCCAGCGTCCCCGATACAACACCGCCAATCCATTCGGTCCCAAAAACGGGAGCGCGTACTCCACACACGCCGACACCGACCCCACCGCCCGCACCAGCGCCAAATCGTACTCGTCGCGATAGGCATTCTGTTGGGCGACCTGTTCGGCGCGACCGACAACGGTTGTGGCATTGCCCAACCCCAACTCGTCCAAGGCGCGATCGACAAACGCCATTTTCTTACGCCGCGAATCGAGCAGCGTTACCTCCATATCCGCACGGGCGATCGCCACTGGAATTCCGGGCAATCCCGCCCCCGTCCCAATATCGATCGCTCGCTTGGCGGTCTCTCGCTGTTGCAAAATCGGCGCGATTCCCCGCAGCGAATCCCACAAATGCTTCTCCCAAAACGCCGTCGGTTCGGTGATTCGGGTGAGATTTACCTGGCGATTGCCCGTGACGATCAGCTCGTACAGTCGCTGAAACTGCTGCCGAACGCTCGGTGTCGGCACCCAGTCCAGGGTTTCGCGCCACAGCGAATTCATGTCGGGTAACGCGGGGATAGTATCTTCAGTCATATAGCGTTGATTGGGTGTCTATTGCGTCGAGGCGACGCGGGTCGTTTCTTGCTGGAGCTGGGACGGATCGATTGGCTTGAGTTCCCCCTGCTCGATCGTCCAACCGCGATCGGCAACCCCGAGCAGCTCCCCTGGGTCGTGGGTCACCACCAGCAAACTCCAATGAGCTTTGAGCTTTGCCAGTAAATTAGCCAACTGGCGGCGCATCGACCAGTCTAACCCCGCTGTGGGTTCGTCGAGCAACAATACCTGCGGCTGTCGGATTAACTGTACCGCCAGTGCCAGTCGCCGCTGCTGTCCGCCGCTGAGGTTGTAGGGGGAGGTTTCGAGGGGTAAATGCGCCAATCCCACCTCTTGCAGGGCATTACGCACGTGCTGAGAGCCTAATTCCGGGTGACCCAGGCGCAATTCTTCTAAAATCGTGCTGCCGCAAAAGTGCCGTTCGGGAAACTGAAACACCAATCCCGCCAGTTGTTGCAGGTGAAGCGGCGTCAGTTCCTGCTCGCGCCAGTAGATCCCGCCGTTGGTCTTTTCGGCGAGTCCGGCTAAAATTTCCAACAGCGTGCTTTTGCCCGAACCGCTCGGTCCGATCGCCAGCCCCAACTGTTGCGGTGCCAATTCTAGATCGATTCCCTTTAAAATCGGCGTGGGACTCGCCGGGGGATGATAAACCAAATTTCTGAGATAGAGCATTCAGAGGTTCGCAGTCCAAGGCATCACTACATCAATCGCGCCATCGGCAATTTCCAATCCTATTGTGACAAAGGGAAAAGATTATGGCGCTAGATTTTACCGGCGCGATCGCGTCACCTGAGTTCGCCAGCAGACCTGGGCGCGTCCCGCCAGATTCACAATTAGAGGTACGGATTCCAAGCGATCTCCCAATAAAAGCCGTCGGGGTCGGCAAAATAACCGGAGTACCCACCCCAAAAAACCTGCTGTCCGGGTTTGACCAATGTCGCTCCAGCAGCGACGGCTTGTTGCAGGATGGCATCCACCTCCTCTGGAGAGCCAACGTTGCGAGCTAGAGTAAAGCCACCAAACCCCGACCCCGTATCGGTAATGGTAATATCCTCTGCTAGGCGATCGCGCGGATACAACGCCAATATCGTGCCTTGGGTGTCAAAAAAAGCGATGCCTTCGGGACTGTCCTGGCGAGGAAAGCCGAGACCGTGTTCGTAGAACTGGATCGAGCGGTGCAGGTCAGCGACCCCCAGGGTAATTATCGTAATGCGAGGGTTCATCAGTTGGAGTCTCTCTTTAGCGCGCTAGCAGGCAAAATCAGCGGAACTTGCGCTCCGAACGACCAGTCTTCGACTACCGGCTTATCCTATAATCTACAATCCTCCCTCGCTAGCCGATATCATCGGATAGGATTCCCAACCCAACGACCCGACTTGAGATCGAGATTGGACTATGACCCAGTGGTTCCCTGCCTCTAAGCGTTTTGCTACCAGCCTCGCCAGTGCTGCTCTGTTGGCGATTGGCGCGTGGATTCCGCCTGTGGTGGCGGAAGATCCGTTCCGCACTGAAAACGTTCACGATATTGGCGATCGCACCGAAGCGGCGTTTCGCGCGATGTTCGAGCAAGGTAACTATACTAACGCGCGAGCCTTAGTCGAAACCGCGATCGCCGACGAACCGGACGAACCGATGGCGTATGCGATGAAAGCGTCGTTGGAGTATCATGACAAAGATTGGGAAGAATTTTCCCGCTACGCCACACGCACCCGCGAAACCGCCGAACGACTCTCCCCAGACGATCCGTTTCGCGCTAGCCTGTATACTGCGGTCGGTCACTTTTTGGAAGGGGCGTATATTTTAAAAAATGAAGGCGAAGTGCGGGGAACCCCGAAAGCGTTGAGCAAGCTACGGCAGGTGTTTGAATACCTCGATACGGCGGAAAATCTCAAGCCGAACGATCCCGAACTCAACCTGATTAAAGGCTACATGGATTTGATGCTGGCGGTGAATTTGCCCTTCTCCAATCCCGATCGCGCCATCGGTCGCCTTCGAGACCACGCCGCACCCCGCTTTCTCGCCTATCGGGGTTTAGCGGTTGGCTATCGCGATCTCGAACGCCACGAGGAAGCCATGCGCATGGTGGATCGAGCGTTGGAACTGACTCCCGACAATCCCGAACTGCACTATCTCAAAGCGCAGATTTTTGTCGAGCAAGATCGCGAACCCGACAGCATAGAATGGTTTGAGAAAGCACTGGAAAAAGCCGACCAGCTCCCGAAAAGGATGGTGAGGCAAATCAGGCGAGAATACGGCCAAGCCAAGGATTAAGGCGACGCCATTCCCTAGATTGCAAAGTCGTTTAACGTTGCCCATGCAAGTACAGTTTCGCGAATACAATCCATTTGATGTTTGGATTTGGCTAAAATTCGAGACGGTTCCTTCTCCCGTCGAACAACAGTACGTGGAAGAATTGTTCGATTCCTGGTTTTTTATTGGCAAACTGGGCGGTTTTAATGCCGAACGCCTGCAAGTTCAGGAAGAAGGACTCGAAATTAGCTATATGGAATACGAGTCGGATACTTCCGATCGCAGCCTGATGGCACTGATGCACAATATGGGAGAATTCGAGTATCAGGGAACGTGGGGACGCTGTTGGTTTGATTTGGGAACCAGCGACGCGATCGCCCTCGATATTTTAATTAATTCTCTCGAACAACTCAGCCGAGAATACGTCAAAATCGAACAGGTCGTGATTGGCGGGCAAAACGACGATTGGGAGGTTCCCACCACTCGTGCGGAGGCGAAATTTGCTTAGGATAATTAACCGGGGAATCGGGTTGGAGGCATCCAGGCGATCGCTCGTTTTTAG
>CAYQUF010000097.1:2961-8306 GCA_964420595.1 uncultured bacterium | reverse complement strand
ATTAAGATTGCGATTGCAACTGCGGGAAGACCCGTTCGAGAGACGGGAAGGGCACGTTAACGCCACCTAAACCGCAGTAACCGCCCGGATTTTTAGCCAGATACTGCTGGTGATAGTCCTCAGCAAAGTAGAATTCCGGCGCGTCAATAATTTCGGTGGTAATCTCGCCTTTCCCGGCTTCCTTCAACGCCTGCTGGTACGCCTGTTTGGAAGTCTCGGCAAGTTCCTTCTGGCGATTGGAATAGGTATAAATGCCAGAGCGGTATTGCGTGCCGACATCGTTTCCTTGGCGCATTCCTTGGGTGGGGTTGTGGCTTTCCCAAAATAGCTTCAGCAAGGCTTCGTAGCTAATAACCTCGGGATCGAAGACCACTCGCACGACTTCGTTATGACCCGTTTTCCCCGTGCAAACTTCGTGGTAGGTGGGGTTCGGGGTGTAGCCGCCTGCATAGCCGACAGCGGTGGAATAAACCCCCTCTTGCTGCCAGAAACGGCGTTCTGCGCCCCAGAAGCAGCCCAGACCGAACATTGCCATTTCCATGCCATCGGGATACGGCGGCGTGAGGGAATTGCCGTTAACGTAGTGCTGGTCGGGAACGGGCATCGATTCGGAGCGACCCGGTAAGGCTTCCTCGGGTTTGGGCATCGATGTCTTTTTATGAAAGTCGAATAGAAACATAGGATGAAAGCAGTTGCCAATTTGTAACGTTACTTAATATTATCGGGGGCGATCGCCCAATCGCGCAGCGGTACAGGGTGAAAAGCCAGATGCGGATTTCCGATCGCCTCTAGCCGATTTGGTCGAGCAGTTTCTGAATCAGCGGGGCGTCGGGGGCTTCGGGCATAATTTGTAAATAGGATTCTAAATCTTGACTGGCGGCGGTCAGACGACCTTGTTGGTAGTAGAGCAAACCGCGATCGCGCAGTTCCATGGGAGTATCGGGAAAGATGAGTAAAATCCGCTCGATGGCGGCGAGTGCCCGATCCATATCTTCCTGATTGAGATAGATCACCTTGAGATTGGTTAGCATCCGTGCCAAAAACTGGTGGGTATCCACGGGTTTGAGGAATTCTGGCTGTAATTCCACCGTTTCGCCGTAAATCTGACTCAACCGTTGCTGGCAATCTTCGGGAAACAGCACTTCGCCGCCATTAAACGCATCGACGAAAATGCCCACTTCCTCGAATTCGGGGCGAATTAGGAAATGTCCCGGCATCCCGATTCCGACCATGGGAAAGTCAATGCGAGTGGCGACTTCGAGGTAGATCAGCGACAGGGTAATGGGAATTCCGGTGCGGCGATCGATCGCGTCGTTGAGAAAGCTGTTGCGCGGATCGTAATAGTTTTGGTTGTTTCCGACAAATCCGAGATCTTCGTAGAGATACTGGTTCAACCCTTGAATTACCCGCATGGGATAGCGCTCGTCGGGAAGTCGTTCTTCCACTTCGTCCGCCATCGTATCCAAGGCGTTGAGGTATTCTTCGATATCGAGATCGGGATATTCTTCTTGGGCGATATACAGGGCTGCTTTTGCCAGATCGATGTCTTCTTCGAGCTGGTGGATTTCGTGGTAAAAGTTTTGCCGCGCTAATGGAAATTCCATAGTGACCTGTGTCGAGCGAGCCGGCGACGAGCCAGCAGCTATCTCGCTGAGGGCGATCGCGCTTCGTAAAGACGATAGCAGACAACTGATGCTCTGGCTACGCGATCGGTTGGGCTAGCTTTATGAAGCTTTATTACATTCATCGCGCCCGACCGTAAAATTACGGAGCCGAGATTTGAAAGATCGATAGACGTTTCGACCGGAAGTTACCGGGAATCGGTCATGGTGGAAGATCGCGTGCCAGAGTGTCCCCGTTGCGGGAAACATACGATCGTGCAATTGCGTGCGGATCGGTGGCGGTGTTTGAACTGCAACTTTTCGAAAAATTTTGCCCAATGGGAATGGTCTGGGGCGATCGCGACTGTGGGACTGGCAATTTTGCTGGCAGCGATCGCTTTGTAGCGTCAAATACCGAGTTCTAGACAATTGGGTTGTAAACTTCAGACTTCCCAACCTGGATTGCGCTTTCCCCGTTCTCTCAATCGCGGTCATTTCATGTCGTCGGATCGTTGCTAGGCTAGGCGACTCGCCAGATTTCAGATTAGGAGTATCAGGAGCAGATAATGGTTCGAATTCGCGAAGTGGTTTGCCAAACGTTGCAAACGGGTTATCTGAGCGTGGAAACCGAGCAAGAATTGCGACAATTACTTGCAAAACACTACGATTTTGAGGATTTTCACGCCTTTATGCACTTGCAGCGCGCCACCCAAATCGGTTGGGTGAAGCAGGAGTCGCGGGAAATCGCGCGATCGCGCTGAAGATTGAGGGGGCAGGGGGATGGACGAATTTACGAGTGTCCCAAGGGTCACTTTACAATGCTGGTAGATCGCGTACACTAGAAATAACGCGAACAATGGCTAACCTCGCACTCATCAAGGTGATACTCCCTCCGGTGAGTGCGTTTTTGTGTATTTTGACGCTCAAAAGACTTGCCAACCCGAGAATTTCAGCAATACACGCAGGCGCGATCGGCTGTAACTTCACTGAATTGGCAAGATTTTATGGTTTTAGAGCATTTTCGAGGCGAATGAGGGACACGTCCCTATTGCCTTCCTCAACTGAGGTGTACCGCACGGGACTGACAGCGGCTCTACTTTGTTGATGGCTGAATTAATAAGTAAAAATTTCAATCAGCGAGCGAAATACGCTTAAATAAAAATTGCCTTCCATCTCGCGAAATAGCTGAAACGGCATTGTCGGACTGCCGAAAAACGGTCGCAGCGTCCATCCCAGTTGGCTTCCCACGAATGCATAGAGGACGAGCCAGCTTTGTAATAGAGTTTTGCGCGCCTCTTGTCCGTCTCCATCGTTTTTCGCCATCGATTGCATTCCCTGATAGAGCAAATGCACGCCGACAAACCCCGTTAAGGCGAAAATCGCGACGTTCAGGAGTTGGAAAAAGTGGTAGTGGCGAGCGGTGATGAGAAAGAATAGCGTCACGGGCGCCAGACTGAAGAGTAATACCGCTGTAATCGAAACGGCAGTTAAGATCCAGGCAAAGTGTTGGGTGAAACTCTTGCGCGATCCGAATAGGATGTTAAAAAAATACAGGGTTGGCAAGCAAATAATCATTGTCATCAAATACAGTGCCGGTAATTTGATGGCGGACGAAATGGCTTGCATCCAACTGTGAAATGCGCCGATAATGCAGCCGTAAATCGCAAAAAAGAAGGAACTCGAAACCAGTAAGGCAATAATTTTACTTTCCAGGCGGACTCCCTGTTCGATTTCTTCCATAAACCCGCTGCGATCGCTCAGGAGCGAAATCACGACGGCAAAATATTTGCTGAGTTGAGAGAACTTTTGGATTGTCATCGATCCTGACCTTTGAGCTTCCCACGATTCTGGCACACGGGATTCCGAACTGTCTGTATGGAGTCGGGAATAACCTTCAGCGCGATCGCCGCGAATTCCACAAATCTTGGCAATTGCCGTTAAGGTCGATCGACCCTTTACTCAATAATCGAAAAGCCGTTTTATAGCGATTTAGCTAAGTTGAGTCCAATTTCTTTCAACCGTCCTCAATCCTTCGCCCAGCGCCAATTGTAACGATTCCACTGATAAATGCCTTGAATTTCGTATTCGCGACCGTTATCGAAGCGAACGGTACAGCGACTGTCGTTTCCATAGGACTCATCTGCCGATCGAATGCCAACCACCGTGCAGGGAAACCATTCTGGCGGACAGGGACCGTCTTCTTGCACCCACTCCCACAATCCATTACACACTTCAATGCGATCGCCCACTTGCAATGCGATCGCCTCGCAATCGATCAATTCGGAGTAGGCATCGAGATGGTAAGGTTGAACGAGATCGAGCCACTGGGGTCCGTAGCGATCGCGCACGAACTGAACCGAACCCGAATCGGTATCGTTGAGCCAGTCGTTGAGTAAGGTGACCTTCCAGTCGCGATCTTGTCGGTCTTCTTGTTGGATAAACTTTAATAGCGCTCGGCGTTGGTCGGGGGTGAGTTCGTCGAGGGGATTGACGGATAAGCTCGACGGATTTCCCGTTAATTCTTGGGCAACTTGTAGCAGGATCAGCTTCTGACGGTCGTTGAGAGGCGATCCTTGTGCTTGGCATTGTTTAAAGGCTGCCCGTAATGCCGCTTCAATTTCCGCTTTAGTCATCGGAGGAACCCGTGGCGACAGATCGAATACCCGAGAGGCGATCGCTGGAGGTTAAAATTCAGGTTACCTTAATCTACTTCAAATCTCACGCCGTCGGATCGATCTGCCGATTTGTGGTGGGAACCACGATCCCACCCCTATCTCCTCAAGGGAGCGATCGCCCATAAAATAAGATGGCTATACCTATTCTGTCTCTCAAGGGTTTTGATATGAACTTTCGATCTTCGCTCCTAGCGATCGTCACCGGCGCGATCGCGGTGCTATCCTGGCTTTGGATGCCCCCGGCTGTCGCGTTAACCGAAGTCGAACTCTACGACGTGTCTTTTCGCGAATGTTCCAACGCACTGTCGGAAGGAGCAGTCACTAGCGGTCGCCTGTCGATGAACGCCGACTGTTACATTATTTTTGGCAAAACGAAAAACGATTCCGGTCGTCCGGTGATTAACGCCGATGTGTTCGGACGGGTCTACGACGCCAACCATAACAACGTTTTGCCCAACCGCACCCGTCTCGGTTCGATCGACTACATTCCCACGGGAGAGGGAGAATTCGAGCTGAGAATTACCGTTCCGGCAAATATGCCCCCCCCGCTGCAACTCGAACAGTTCAAGGCGTCTGGATTTCGCGGTAAAGTCCGCCGTTAGGGAAGCTGTCACTTACAAATACAAAATTAGGCGATCGCTCCGTTGCGATCGCCCGTTGCGGCACAATGGATGGCAAATCAATAGAGCGAGGCACCCTGAACGCCACCCGCAATCCCGTTAATTAACCCGATCAACAACTGTCCGCCAAATTGGAGTGCCAAAATCGAGATCAAGGGAGTCAGAAAATCGATTCCGCCGAAGCTGGGCAGGATATTGCGAAACAGATTGATATAGGGATCGGTGAGCTGGCTGAGAATGGAAAACGGCGGATTGTACCAGTCCACCGTCGGAAACCACGTCAGCAGAAACCGCAGAATCATCAGGGCGATGTAAATGTTGATAAAGGTTTCTAGCGTATCGGTTAGCAGGGTTACCATGGGCGTTGTCAAGTCCTCTTAAACGTTCGAATTGTCCATACTAAACCATAGTTTAACGAGAATCGGCACCGCTCGGGTGGCGCGATCGCC
>CAYQUF010000097.1:0-2861 GCA_964420595.1 uncultured bacterium | reverse complement strand
CGCCGCTAGCGTTCTTCAGGCATCGACTCGTTCCCTTCGGCGTCTGTCGCGTTCCCGTTGACGTTGTGGAGTTGGTGGCGCACGTCGTCAATTGCGGTGTTGAGTTGGGCAATTTTATCTTCCAAACTCTGACGCGCCACTTCCATGTCGGCTTCAAACTGCTGCTTCGACCCTTTTCCTTCTGCCAGATTGGGGTTGCGTTGGGGTTCGCCGGACGAATTGCGATCGCTGCGACGCGATAGAGCCACGCCTAACGCCGCACCGACCAAGCCGCCGATCAGCGTCCCGGTTAAGAATCCACCTGTAAAGCTCCCTCGATTGCTCATGTTTCATCCTCGCGATCGTGCTGCACACTTTTAGGGTAACTCGTTGGTACCTCGGTACGATACTCTTTAGGTGCCAAAGGCGCGATCGCCTGCATCGCCCAATCCCGGTACGATATACCCCTGTTCGTTGAGCGTCTCGTCCAATCCCGCCGAATACAAAACCAACGTGGGATAGGCTTGCGAGAGCTTTTGCAATGCTGGCGGTGCGGCGACCACCGACAAAATCCGCACGCGAGCCGGATCGATGCCTCGCTGCACCAACAATTCCATGGTTTGCATAATCGTTCCCCCGGTCGCCAGCATCGGCTCGCAGATGAGGAGATGGGTTTCGGGGGGAAACCGCTCGGGTAAATTGTTGAGATAGCAGCTCGCGTCTAGATTGTCTTCGTCTCGCACCATGCCGAGGTGATGAATCGAGGCTAGGGGAACCACTTCCTGCACCCCTTCTAACAGGGCTAATCCCGCCCGCAAGATGGGTAAAACCACGATCGGGACTTCGGGATTGACCATCGTGGCGGCGCAGGTGTCGAGAGGTGTCTGCACCACCGTGTCTTCCACGGGCAACCATTCGCGAATCGCTTCGTACGCCAGCCACCGCCCCAATTCTTTGATGGCACTGCGAAACAACGGCGATGGGGTGGAAGCATCGCGAGCGACAGCCAGCCAGTGCTTGATGAGGGGATGGGGGGGAACGTAAATGCGAAGTTGCGCCATGTCAGCAAGGGGGCGAGACGTAAACCGGGACTATGATACCCCGTTGTGGAAGCGCCCAACCAGCGCGATCGCGACCTTTGAGGATTTATCGAAAAAAATTTCTAATAGTGTTGACAGTTTTTTTCAACAAGCTTATACTGAGCTTCAGTGTTCTCCTCTCTAACTTGTAGTGTTCTCCTGAAGGCGGGATCGGTTGGCTCCGAATCCCGTATTTTTTTTAACTGCACGATTCGGTAAAGTCGATTACATTAAGAAAAATGTTTGGCGATCGCGCGATTTATGACCGTTACGTCTGCATCCTCTCCCACCTCCAACCTTTCTAATGCCGCCGAATTCGATGCCATCGTCATCGGATCGGGGATTGGCGGACTCGTCACCGCCACCCAACTCGCCAGCGAAGGGGCGAACGTCCTAGTCCTGGAACGCTACCTGATTCCCGGCGGAAGTGCGGGCTATTTCGAGCGATCCGGCTATCGCTTCGACGTGGGGGCTTCGATGATCTTCGGGTTTGGCGATCGCGGCACCACCAATCTCCTCACCCGCGCCCTGGAAGCGGTCGATGTCAGCCTCGAAACCATTCCCGACCCCGTCCAAATTCACTACCACCTCCCCGACGGATTAGAGGTGCAGGTGCATCGGGATTACGAGAAATTTTTGCAAGAACTGGGCGATCGCTTTCCCCACGAACGGGAGGGGATTCGCAAATTTTACGACGAGTGCTGGACAGTCTTCAACTGCCTCAACGCCATGGAGTTGCTCTCCCTGGAAGAACTCGGCTACCTGACGCGGGTATTTTTCCAACATCCCCTCGCCTGTCTGGGATTGGTCAAATATTTGCCCCAAAATGCCGGAGACATCGCCCGTCGCTACATTCGCGACCCGCAACTGCTGAGATTCCTCGATATCGAATGTTACTGCTGGTCGGTGGTTCCCGCCGAACTGACGCCGATGATTAACGCCGGGATGGTCTTTTGCGATCGCCACTACGGCGGGATCAACTACCCCAAAGGCGGCGTCGGACAGATCGCTCAAAAACTGGTGGAAGGGTTGGAAAAAGCAGGTAGCCAAATTCGCTATCGCGCCCGAGTCAAACGGATTGTCATCGAAAACGATCGCGCGGTGGGCGTCGAACTGGCGGATGGGAAAGTCTATCGCGCCAAACGGGTGATTTCCAACGCGACTCGGTGGGATACCTTCGAGACACTCACGGGCGATCGCCCCTTACCCCGTGCTGAGAAAAAAAGGCGACAGCGCTATCGCAAATCCCCCAGTTTTTTAAGCTTGCATTTAGGTGTCGAAGCTAGCGTTTTGCCCGAGGATGCAGCGTGTCACCATATCCTCTTAGAAGATTGGCAGCGAATGGAAGATCCTGAAGGCACGATTTTTGTCTCGATTCCCACCCTGCTCGATCCGGATTTAGCCCCCGAAGGCTATCACATTGTCCATACATTTACGCCTCACTGGGTCGATGATTGGCAGGGACTTTCCCCCAGCGAATACGAACAAAAGAAAGAAGCCGCCGCCGGACGAATTATCGATCGCCTCGAACGGATTTTCCCCGGATTGGATGCCGGATTGGACTACATGGAAGTCGGCACCCCTCGCACGCACCGCCGCTTTTTGGGACGGGAGGATGGCACCTACGGACCGATTCCCCGCCGCAAGTTATTGGGATTGTTGGGAATGCCGTTCAACCGCACCTCGATTCCGGGGTTGTATTGCGTCGGCGATAGTACGTTTCCCGGTCAGGGATTGAATGCCGTGGCGTTTTCCGGGTTTGCGTGCGCTCACCGCGTTGCCGTGGATTTAGGATTTCGGTAA
>CAYQUF010000096.1:6306-17274 GCA_964420595.1 uncultured bacterium | reverse complement strand
AAAAGCCGTCCTAGAAGGACGGGGCTTTAGACCCAAGTTTTTCGGTAAGGAACAGGAGAGCGGGAGAACCCGTGAAAACCAAATTCTCCCCATCGCCCTATTCTCCACCTTGTCCCACAGGTGCCACCACGCGATCGGCGTGCAGTCTGTCGCGCGAGAGATATGCCATCGGATCGACCGCTCCTCGATTGGGCGGGTGAATCTCGAAATGCAGGTGAGGACCGGTGCTGTACCCCGTATTGCCCATATAAGCAATTTGCTGTCCCTGCTTCACCTGTTGCCCCGTACGGACCAAAATGCGCTGATTGTGGGCGTAGCGGGTCAGGCTGCCGTCGGGATGCTCGATTTCGACTAAGTTGCCGTAGCCGCCTCGATTCCAGCCCGCATAGGTGACCACGCCAGACGCTGCCGCCAGAATCGGCGTTCCAATAGCGCTGGCGATATCGATCCCTTTGTGCAATCTCCCCCATCGCATTCCGTACCCCGAGGTAAGCGTACCTTGGGCGGGCCAGATAAACCCGCGCTGCATCTGGGTGGGAGTCGGTAAATACGTCGGTGCGGCGGCGAGCGGCGGAATGGATTGTTGGTGGCGTTGCAGGGTTCTCAGACGGGCGACAGAGGTGCGTAAATTGTCTTCAAACGGGGCGATCGCGGGTTCGGGTTCGGAGGGTTCGGGATTGGACGTTTGGGGTTTGACCTGCGACGGGCGGATGTAAGCCAGCGTCTCGGGATCCTCTGTCAGTTGCGATCGCCCCAATTCTGGCACGACGGCGGTTTCGATCGAGGGTTCGGGACGCTCGAAGCGATTGGTGGCGATGGGATCCGAGTCATTCGTCTCGTCGAGAGAATCCCGGACTTGACGATCGATCGCGTCGGCTGCCGCACTGCCTGCCTCCCTTACCTCCATTGGGATCGATCGAATGTCCGGCTGCTCGATCGCTCGATGCAGCATCGCCGCCACATCGGCACGGGTTGCCACTTGGTTGGGACGAAACCATCGCCCTTGACGGTCGAGATCGATTAACCCGGTAGCGATCGCGATTCTGATGCTGGGCTTGGCATAATCGGGAATTTGCGAGGCATCCCGAAAATAGGCATCTAAATCGAGGGGATCGCTGCCATTGCCCCCCAACTCAAATCCTTTCACCAACGCTACCATCACCTGTACCCGCGAAATGGCTCGGTCGGGTTTGAACGCACCATCGGGATAGCCGCCGAGGAATCCCGCCGACCAAGCCGTCTGAATGGCGTGGCTGCCCCAATAGTTGACGGGAACGTCTGCAAATGCGGCTGGAGGTTGAACTCGCCCGTTGCCCGCTCTGGCGAGTTCGAGGTCGTAACTTCGAGACACCTGCTCGAGCATCGCCGCAAATTGCGCCCGCGTCATGGGGGCATCTGGCTTGAACGTGCCGTCGGGAAAGCCTCGAATGGCACCTTTGCGCGCCAGCGGTTCGATAAAGTTTTGCGCCCAATGACCCTGAATGTCTGAAAATTGAAGGGTCGCGGGGGACGGGGTCGTCCGACGTCGGGGCGATCGCGGCAAAGATGCGGGAACCTCAACCCCGGTCGGTCGGTCTGGATCGATATTGGTGCGTCCGTCGGCGGAGACGGACTGCCAGGGTGAGTTGGGATTGGATTCGAGCGCGATCGCCCGATCGCCCGACGCCACAGAGGGGGTATCTTCGAGCAATGTTGCCGTGGCTAGCCGTTCGCGAAGCGTATCCCGTAGGGATGTATCGCTATGAATGAGAGGGTCGAGCGCGGGTGCGGTTGGACTCACGCTGGCGGCGGGAGAAAGCTCCTGTGCGGCTAGGACAGCAAGCGTGCCAATAGCCATGTTTGGGATATGCATGAATTTAGTCTTCTTTCAACCGAGACGAATTCCACCGAAACAATCCGGCTACGGGTGCTTGTTTTATTCGCACGGGCAATCAGGTAATCCGTATGTTTTCAAGGCGACTGTCAAGATCGAGCGCGAAGCACTGCGATACCGGTGGATACCGACTGAGTGCGAGCCAATTAGATGCTCCCTATGCCCTGACAGCCTTCGTCGAGGTGGGAAAGGTCACTGGCGAACGACAGACCGACGCGCGATCGCATCGGTAGCGTCCAATTGGTTTTTCGACCCCCCTATGGCGAAATCAGGACAATATAGGTATGACTCGCTACGATTGGCGAGTGACCCTAATTCGTGATGGACTGTCTCCCGTGTTGGATCGCTCTAACTATCGTGCTTTCGGACATTTTGTCCTCTGGTGGCTGACCGGTCTGGTCGTTGCCCTATTCTGGTTCGCGCCGGTCGTCGCCCAAAACGGTGACAATTTTCAAACTGCTCCAGTCATCCTGGACGGACGCCAACTGTTTGAGGTCAGCGATTCGGAACAATCCCCCGCTGGCGCTCGCGCTGAATGGGTGAGTTCGCAACTGACCAAAGCGGTATCGAGTCCCGATGCGCCGCAAGTGGAGGTGCGACCGCGCAATGACTTACCCACGGTGTGGCTGAATGACGGCTACCTGCTCACCGTGACCGAACTGGACACGCAGCTCAACCGCTCTCCCGAACGCCAAGCCCGGATTTGGGCAGACGAGATTCGCCAAGCCCTGACACAAGCGCGACAGGAGCGCAGTACGAACTTTTTGCGCAATCGGGCGATCGAATCAACGATCTTGATCGCCTTAACTTTGGCAATTCACCGGGGATTGGGAATGCTCTGGCGGCGCTATTTGCGCGAGTGGCTGTTTCGACGCATTCATGCCAGCGATGCCAGCGATACGGAAATGCAGCGGACGGTGGATGGCATTCTCAATCTCGCCCTGGCGATCGTGCGGTTGGGGTTGTGGATTGTTGTGGCGTTCTACATTGCCAATCTGTTTCCTCTCACCCGTCAGTGGAACTACTACGTTACCGACAGCCTCACCAGCAGCCTGACCGAGCCGATGCTCCCCATCGGACAGAAGTCTTACTCGACGGTGGAGCTGTCGATCTTGCTGTTGTTGCTGTTTGGTTTGGTGACGCTGGCGGGGACGGCGACCAATTTATTGCGATCGCGCATTTTACAAGTCACGGGAATCGACCGCAGCGCCCAGGAAGTCATTGCCATTCTCCTCAAGTATGGCTTCATCGCGATCGGGACGCTGGTGTTGTTGCAAATTTGGGGACTCGACCTCAGCTCTCTCACCCTCCTCGCTAGCGCCCTCGGCGTCGGGATCGGTTTCGGCTTTCAGGATATTGCCAAAAACTTCGGTAGCGGTTTAGTCTTGCTATTCGAGCGTCCGATTCGGGTGGGCGATTTTATCGAAGTGGGGGATTACGTCGGAACCGTCGAGCGCATTGGCGGGCGCAGTACCTTGATTCGCACCCTCGATCGCGTCTCGATTATCGTCCCCAACTCCCGCTTCCTCGAAAGCGAGGTGATTAACTGGAGTCACGACAATCCGGTGTCGCGGTTGCGGATTCCGGTGGGGGTGGCGTACGGTTCCGATATGGAGACCGTGGAAGCGGTATTATTGGAGGCGGCGCGAAATCATGCAGACGTGTTGGCTCTCCCGCCGCCGCAAGTGTTGTTTGTGGGGTTTGGGAATAGTTCCCTCGATTTCGAGTTGTTGGTGTGGTGTTCCGATCCGAGCCGGCAATATTTTATTACCAGCGATTTGTTTTTTGCCATCGAGGATTTACTGCGCCAGCGCGATATCGAAATTCCCTTTCCCCAACGGGATTTACACGTGCGATCGGGCACCCTCCCGGTGGAACTCTCGCCCGATCTCGAACGCATGGTGCGACAGTGGTTAGAACGATCGAACGGTAATTATGACTCGAATGACGCGCGGGGCGATCGCGGCGGGACATCCTCAAACCGCTGAAGCCGGACTGGAAATCCTGCGAGCGGGCGGAAATGCCTTCGATGCGGCAGTGGCGGCAATGCTGGCGTCGTTCGTGACCGAACCGGGACTGACCTCGGCGGCAGGGGGCGGATTTTTATTAGCACATACGGGCGATCGGCGCAATCTTTTATTCGATTTTTTCGTCCAAACCCCGCGCCAGAAAAAGCCCGTCGGCGACATCGATTTTTATCCAGTGTCGGTCAATTTTGGCGATGCGGTGCAAGAGTTTCACGTCGGTCTGGGGTCGATGGGGGTTCCAGGCGCGTTGGCGGGCGCGTTTCGAGTGTTGGAGCGATTGGGGACGCTTCCGTTTCGAGTCGTTGCCGAACCGGCGATCGCTTATGCCAGACAAGGGGTCGTTTTAAACGACTACCAGTCCTATTGCTTGCTGCAAATTTTAAGACCGATTGTTATCGACGATCGCGCCGGACCGGCGATTTACACCCCCACGGGAGAGGCGATCGCTCCCGGTCGCTCTCTGAGAATGCCCGAGTTTGCCAATACCTTGGAATACTTAGCCGAAACGGGGGTCGGCGAATTCTATCGCGGCGAGATTGCCCGCCAATTGGTGGCAGACTGTCGGGAGCGGGGCGGACATCTGACTCTGGAGGATTTGCAAGGCTATCGCGTTATCGAGCGCCAACCGGTGTGCTGTTCCTATCGCGATCGCCTGTTTCTGTCCAATCCGCCGCCGAGTTCGGGGGGAACGCTGATTGCTTTTGCCCTGCAACTGCTGTCGGGAATTGAGTTAAACTCATTTGAATTTGGCAGCGAGGCACACTTACACGCGATCGCCCGAGTCATGCAACTGACCAACCGCGCTCGCCAAGAACGGTTCGACCGCCACTTGCACCGACCGGATATTGCCGAGGCGTTTCTATCGGTCGATGGCGTGGGTCGCTACCGAGATCGACTGCGGCATTTGGCGTCGAAATGGGGCAGTACCACCCACATCAGCGTGGTGGACGGGCAGGGGAATGCTGCCAGCGTCACGGCGTCCAATGGGGAAGGATCGTCCTACGTCATTCCGGGAACGGGCATCATGGTTAATAATATGCTGGGCGAAGCCGATCTCAATCCCGCCGGATTTCACCAGTGGCCCGAAAATACGCGGCTCTCGTCGATGATGGCACCTAGTTTGCTGCTGCGCGATCGGCAAGTGGAAGCGGTGTTGGGATCGGGGGGATCCAACCGGATTCGCACCGCCATTTTACAGGTAATTTCCAATTTGCTCGATTTCAATATGCCAGTTGATGGAGCGGTCGATGCGCCGCGAGTGCATTGGGAAGAGGGCACCTTTCATCTCGAACCCGGATTCGATGCCGAGACGAGGGCGAAATTGCAACTTCCCGAGACCGATCGCGTTGTCTCCTGGATGGCGAAAGGTATGTTCTTTGGCGGGGTTCACGCCGTGGTGCGAAGTCCGACCGGGGAACTAGAAGCAGTGGGCGATCGCCGTCGCGGAGGAGGAGCCGGACAGCTTCACAAAAATTAACGTTAAGTCTCAATCCGTTACTAAAGTGGTAGCCCAACCTTGACACTGAGAGATTGTGTCATTGGGCTACCCTGTCATTGTCACTTTTTGCGACTATCTTAGAGAGTAGAGACCTTTCAACAGTGAACCTCGAGGCATTCCTTAGCCATTAAGGGTGCCTCTTTTATCTTTCCCACAAATCCCACCACAATTAATACTAGATCTAAATCGAGCGATCGGTGAGGGGTGTCACCCCTTTCACAAGACGACATTTTCGATCTTTTCCTCGATTTTGGGGATAGGGCGAAACTCGGTCGGTTCTCACCCCCATTCTCGCGACGGTGACAATACGGACGCCAGCGTTGGTTAACCGGGTCGCCCTGTGAAGTATTGCCCCCCTACAGCCATTGTCCTAGTCGATACCGCGACTGGTTCGTTCGGTTGCTCGAACCGTTTGCGGCTGCGCCATCGGACGGTAGCCGTTCGGGTTTCCCTGGGAATAGCGAATGGAATGGCGTACCATTGGCGGAAGCGGTTGCGGTCGTTGGGGCGCGATCGCCTTTTGCTGCGCCACGGATTCGGATTTACCGCGCAACTCGTTAATCGTGGCAATAATGCGCGGGAACAGCCGTTTCACCATCGCCCGTTGCTGGCGCTGCATGGGATCGACCTTGCGATTGAGGCGATCGAGCTGGGCGTGAATGTCGCTCAAACCCGAACGAATCGAGCCTGCATCCGAGGTTTCGATCGCGGCGAGGCGTTTTTGCAGCGTGACTAAATCGCGGTGCAGCGAGGCGATCGCCTGTTGGACGTGCTGGGAATCTGGAGAACCGATCGCTTCGAGGCGTTGGGCGATGGCGTCAATTTGCCGTTGCAATCGCGTCTCCATCTCTTGAGTCCGGGTGGCGACGGCTTGAATTGCCGAGAGATCGGCGTGACGGTCGGCGTCGATGCGATCCTCTAAAGTTCTCACCCGCGTGGCGATCGCCCGATCGGAGTGTTCCAGGCGAGTCATCTTCTGCTCGATCGGCTGCAAGTTCGCCGGAGCGGGAGCATTTTGAATGGCGCGATACACCTGGGACATCGCCGCCTGATTTTGCTGTTGAATTTCGCGCTGGAAGCGATGGCGGTTCACAAAACTCAGACCGAGAGACAGCGTGAGCGGCACCGCCGCATTGATCAACTGCTGCGACACCATCGCCACGCCTAATCCGACCCCCGACCCCGCCAGGGACACCAGTTCCATGGTTTCGAGCCAATGCGGTTCCTTGGGGGCATCGTCGAGAGCCATCTTCAGGGAAAGAGATTTAGGATTTTGCATGGCGTTCGGCTGAATAAAGAACAGAACGGGGCGCGATCGTTCGACGGACAATTCTGCCGTTCAGTTTATCCGATGTCCCTACCGAACGCTACTCCTGAGCGCAAAAAGTCGGGAATTCAACTGTGGCGAGATCGGGCGGGAAAATTCGAGAAGACCAACCATTCGTCGCGGGGAACCCAGGGAGAAATTCGGGGCGAAATCACCCATTTGCCCGTCGATGGGGGGTATTCGATCCCCACTCAAATGACCAAACATCACAAAATTGTCGAAATGCGATCGCTAATCCCCACTCGCCCTCGATGCACCGATCTCAGCAGGCGATCGACCGACCATCTAGCCTCCTCGTCGAGGGATTCGTCCAGCACGGCGGCGAGCAATCCATAGCGATCGGCACGGCTGAGAGCGCCACTATCGCGGGCGGCGACGAGAATTTCAAACACGGCACCGGGTAATAATTGAATGTGAATTTTCATGACGAGCGACGAAGACACCATGCTATTACTCTCTCCTAAACTCCAAACAACTCCCGCGATCGGGTTAGCTCCGCCACCGTGAGGTCGATCGTCTCCCAAAGCGATCGCGATCGCAATCCCCACAAGAGCATTCCGATACGGCGATCGCGCCCCAGTCACGAGAACGCCATGCTGCGACCGTTATTGCTGTTATTTCCGATGTAGCCAACGGGTGCGGCAGGACTCGAACCTGCGACAGGCGGATTAGAAGTCCGCTACTCTATCCAACTGAGTTACGCACCCTTGCGTGGGGTTTCGATCGCCCGAGACCATCGTGCCGACCGATATACATTGTATCTGCGCTCGGACAAACCAGGCAAGTTGAGCCAGTCCATCTGTCAGGGGAATGGTTTGAGGAACTCAGCGCTCGGGGTAAACTAGGTAAGATTAGAAGTTGACCAATCGCGTGCAATTCGGCGCGATCGCCATTCATTAGCCGAAGATCTAGCCGGATCGACTCGATCGATCCAATTCGTTGCTCGATCGCCAGCACCAGCACGACCTCAACGGCCCTGACAGGAGTCAATTGACAGTGTCATGTTTATTTTAAAGAGGCAGGATGTTGAAATCACCAGCGTTCAACACCCCAAGACGGGCCAGCCGATTCCAGTTCTGAACTATCAGGGGCAGTCCTTTCGCTTGATCAGCGTCTTCAACGCCAAACAAGCCGAAGAAGCCCGAGCCTTTTGGCGCGATTTAACCGATAACCGAGGCAAAGCTTGCGTTCTGCTCGAAGAAAGCGATCGCTACAGTGTCTGGGGAAAAATTCGAGTCGAGCAATTAGGCGATGAGGCTCAGGGAAGCGGTGTCGCGGCGGCGCCGCATTTCACCCAAGCGTGCCTGATCCTGCTGCAAGCCGTTTATTTCGACATTGAAGACCTGCTCGGGGCGCGTCAAGCCAGTGCATTTCAAAAAGAGATCGCCAAGGTTTTCCAACAGTGGAAATTTCCCGAAGCCACCTCCCCCGATGCCATTAATCGACTGCTAGAAGACGATCCCCTTGCCAGTCCGCAAGTTCCCCCCTGGCAAGAACACCATCTCAATACCCTCTTGCAAGAATTGCACCGTTTGGGTAAAGAATATTTTGGCAATCCTAATTTTGCCGAACGGGTGATCGATGCCTTGCAAGATCTGCCGGACGGGGAACGAACTCAGTTTCTCGATTGGCTGAATCAATCTCCTCTCGGTAAACTGTGGGCGGCGAGCTAACGCGCTCGCATTGCGCACGATTACCACTGCTGTGTCTTGGAATTCTTATGAGCAGTTCCTCTGAAAAATCAAAGAGTGCAAAGCCTCTATTCAACGCCCAGGTTTTGGTTCTCACTGCTACGATCTGGGGAGTGGTGGCACTGCTATTTTTCTTATTATTTAGCGTGTCGCTACCGGGAGAGGGACGTCCTCTCTGGTATAGCATCGGTACCTACATTCTCGAACAGGGTGCGTTTCTGTTTGCTGCCTTCGTTTGCCTGAGAAACGGCGTGAGCAGTCAAATTATCAGCGGACGCAATGTTTGGCTCAATATCGGCGCGGGCATGGGGTGCTATTTTATCGGCAACCTGCTATTCGGTTTGTGGGAACTGTATTGGAAGTTAGACGTTGCCGTCTCGCCAGGAGATTTGTTCTACATTCTCAGTTATATCTTCATGTCCATCGGCATGTTTCTGGCGGTTAAATCCAGACGGTTGAATTTAGAGTGGTGGCAGTGGGGCGTCACGGCGGTCATTGCCACGATCGGGATTGCTTTTGCGGTGTGGCTGTCGTATCCGTTTGAGATGGGAACCACGCCAGAGCCGACCCCGTCGCCGACGGTGCAAGCAGAAGTCTCCCCCTCCCCTGCATCTCCCAGTCCCGCTGCTTCGCCTCAGAATGGGGCAACGCCCGAGGCGGCTCCGGCTGAAGAGAACGCTGCGGCGGACGCTGAAGCCACGAGCGAGACCGAACCGCCCGGATGGGTGTTAGCCCTGGAGACGCAACTCGATCCCCTCGGGGCGCCGTTGAATTTGGCGTACGTGGTGCTGGACGTGGCACTGTTGATTATTGCCACGTTGTTGTTGCTGGCATTTTGGGGCGGACGATTTTCGCAGTCTTGGCGGATGATCGCGGCGGCGGCGTTTTCGCTGTATATTGCGGATATGTGGTTTAAGTATGCCGATCGCACGATTCCCGACTACGAAAGCGGCGATTTACTTGAAGTGTTTTGGATCTTCAGCGGCATTTTGTTCGCGATCGGGGCAATTCTAGAATTCGATGTCTCGACTCGAACCTCGCGTCGGGGCGGACGTCGGCGATCGACATAAGCCAAGATGCGTATAATTGTTAGATCGGGGGTGGAAACTTTCCATCCCGATGTCGCGGTTTGCCTGAATCGGGCGTGCCGCGATCTCGTTGGCTTTTGGGGGGAACGGCATCATGACGCCAAGAAAATTGTCCGATGCTGATAAAACAGAAATCCTGGAGCGGTATCGACAGCCGGGAGAAACGACTTTGACCCTGGCGCAAAGGTATGGGGTGAGCAATTCGACGATCAGCCGTCTCCTCAAAGGTAGCTTGTCGCCGTCTGAGTACGAATCGCTGATTCAGCAGAAGCGAGCGTCTCGCTCTCAAGGGAGTTCGACGGCGACAGCCGCCAAGAAGGAAAAACCGGTGAAATCGCGATCGCGCCTGGGGGCAACTCCGAGCGAGGAAGCGTCTGAGGAGTCATCGCAGACCTCGAACGACTCCCTACCCGGACCGAGGCGGCGGCGCAAAAAGCGATCGTCGGCACTTGGGGACGATTCCGAATCCGAATCCGAAACGGCGGGTTTGAGAGACGATCGGGAGGAGTCCTCGGGATTTGACGATGCCGATTACGAAGCCGAGGCGCACGTTATCGAAGAAATGCTCGAGGAGGAAATCGACGATAGCGACGACCTCGACGACGATTTGGATGACGATGACGAGGATGACGACGATTTCGAGGAGTTCGATACTCGCACGATCGAGCGGCGGCGGACTCGGACGGATCGCTTGAATATCTTGCCTCTGGCGGATGCTTCGTTTCCGAAACCGTGTTACTTGGTGGTCGATCGCTCGGCGGAATTGATTACCCGACCGCTGAAGGAATTTAGCGATTTGGGCGACATTCCCTCGCATGAGGTGTCGGAAAAGACGCTACCGGTGTTTGACAACCATCGGGTGGCGCGGCGGTTTTCCAATCGCAGCCAGCGGGTGATTAAGGTTCCCGATGGCAATATGCTGCAACGGACGGAACCGTATTTGCACGCCAAGGGGATTACGCGATTGCTGTTCGACGGTCAGGTTTACTCGCTGTAACTGAGGAAAACCGCGTCACTGCTTCCGGGAGGCTCTAGGGGGTGCCAGAGCGATCGCGCCTCCTATGAGTCCGATTCCCGCACTGATGGCGAGGATGACGCCGACGGGGATTTCGAGGGAGCGAAAGCTTAAAAATTGGAGGGAGACTGGGGTCGCGTTTTGCACGGAGAGAATCGCGATCGCGATTATCCAAATTGCGACGAAGACCGAGACGAATAGAGGTGCGAAAGATTTCATGGTTTGAATTGATGGAGATCGCTACAAAACCGTAGGGTGGGCATTGCCGGTCGAGTAGAGATTGCGCCGATCCATTGAAGCTCACAATGCCCACCTTTCCATGAAATTGAGAAAGCCAGTCCAGTAGGGTGGGCATTGCCGGTCGAGTAGAGATTGCGCCGATCTATTGAAACTTACAATGCCCACCTTTCCATGAAATTGAGAAAGCCAGTCCAGTAGGGTGGGCATTG
>CAYQUF010000096.1:0-6206 GCA_964420595.1 uncultured bacterium | reverse complement strand
ACAATGCCCACCTTTCCATGAAATTGAGAAAGCCAGTCCAGTAGGGTGGGCATTGCCGGTCGAGTAGAGATTGCGCCGATCTATTGAAACTTACAATGCCCACCTTTCCATGAAATTGAGAAAGTCTAAATTTATTTTTTTGGGTTTCGTTCCTCAACCCAACCTACTAGATTGACGTTTGATTGTCGTAGGTTAAGTTGACGCAGAAAACCCAACCATTGCAAATATCAATTGTTAGCGGATTTTAGCAGAAAATAGACTAAAACCCGCCCCAAACGATCGCCCTAAACCGCCGCCGGTTTGAGACTGTCAATCTCTTTTTGCATGTGCGAGGCAATTTGCTGTTGTTTCTCGGGGGAATCGGTTTCCATGTACACCCGGATTAGGGGTTCGGTTCCCGATGGACGCAGCAGCACCCAGCCGCCATCTTCGAGATAGAGCTTGATGCCATCCTTGCGTCCCACTTCCTTGACCGCAACTCCCGCCACGCGATTGGGTGGATTTTGGTTGTAAGCATCGAGCACCGCTTGCTTGTGATCCTCGCTCAACCGCAAGTCGAGGCGTTGGTTGTACAGCGGACCGCCCGCTTCTTTCACCGTTTCTTCGACAATTTGCGAGAGGGGTTTGCCTTCGTAGGCGATCGCCTCTGCGACCAGTAAATCAGCGAGGATGCCGTCTTTTTCGGGAATATGCTCGATAATGCTCAAGCCGCCGGATTCTTCGCCGCCAATTAGCACGTCGGTTTCGCGCATTTTCTGCCCGACGTACTTGAAGCCGACCGCCGTTTCAAAGGTTTCCAAGCCGTACTGGGTCGCGAGGCGATCCAGCAGGTGGGTGGTCGCCACGGTACGGACGATCGCCCCGGTTTTGCCTTTATTTTTAACCAAATGACGGGCGAGTAACAACAGGATCGTATTGGGAGAGAGCACGTTTCCCTGTTCGTCTACAATCCCAAACCGATCGCCATCGCCGTCGGTCGCCAATCCCAAGTCGGCGTTATCCCGCTTCACCGCTTCGATTAATTCTACGAGCTGTTCCCCCTTGGGTTCGGGCATTCCGCCGCCAAATAGCACGTCGCGGTGGGTGTGGAAGGTTTCGGCGTCGCAGCCGCAGTGTTGCAGGATTTCGGGGACGTAGTTGCGGGTGGTCGAATACAAGGCGTCGTACTTCACCTTGAGTTTGGCGGTACGGATGCGATCTACGTCTAGCAGGGTATAGAGAAATTTGAGGTACTCGGGTTTGGGATCGAAAGTCGAAATTTTATCCGAGTTTTTCCCCGTAGGCATCGAATCGTCGGCTGCGGCGATGCTGGAGACGATTTTGTCGGTAATTTCGGTGGTCGCAGGACCGGCGTAGTCGGGGATGTATTTAATGCCGCAATAGTCGGCGGGGTTGTGGCTGGCGGTGAACATCAACGCTCCCGCCGTTTTTAGGTGTTGCGCGTTGTAGGCGATGACGGGGGTGGGACAGTCTTGTTCGACCATCTTCACCGTCCAGCCTAAATCGGCGAGGATTTCTGCCGCCGTGCGAGCGAACTGGTCGGCGAGGAAGCGAGGGTCGTAGGCAATTAAAACGGGTCTGTCCTTACCATAAGCGGTTTCGAGATAGCTGGCGATCGCGCGGGTGACTTTACACACGTTGGAAAACGTGAAGTCATCGGCGATAATGCCGCGCCATCCGTCAGTGCCAAATTTAATACCGGAAGTTTTGGCTGCACACATAAAATTTCAATCGATACTGTCGCAGTTCTCCTTAATGGTACAGGAGAGTTTGTCCCCATTAGCGGCGTCGGGGACGGACGATCAGAGTTCCGTAGGCGTCGGGAGACAGGTATTGTTGTGCCGCGTGTTGCAGCGTCGGGCGATCGAGACTTTGAATCCGGCGGGGATAGTCTAAGGCGGGGGCGAGATCGTTCATCATCGAATAATAGTAGCCGTAGAGGTTGGCGCGATCGCGCGGGGTTTCGCTACCGAAGATAAACCGATTGGCGACGCGGGTGCGAATCCGATCGATTTCGCTCTCTCGCACGGGTTCGGCGTGTAAGGCGCGCAAATGGTCGGCGATGGCGAGTTCGACGGGTTCGAGGTTTTCTTCGGGCAATTGTGCCACAATGCCGAAGATCCCCTGCCAGCGATAGGTCATGTTGTAGGCGCTGATTCGAGTGACCAAACCTCGCTCTTCGCGCAAGTCCCGGATCAGTCGCGAGGTGCGTCCCTGTCCCAAGATAGCGGCGAGAACGTCGAGAGCGTAGGTGCGATCGAGTTGGTTGAAACCCGGTACGCGCCAGATTAAGTTGAGTCGCGCCTGTTGCAAGTTTTCGTCTTCGCACTCGCGGCGGATGATGTCGGTGAAGTGAGGTTCGCCGTCGCAACCGGGGTCGGGGAGGGGGACGTCGGCGATCCAGTTGGCACGGTTTTCGAGGCGATCGCATCCGGCGGCGATGGTGGCAATGGCGTCTTCCGGGTCGAGATTGCCCACGACTACGGCTGCGACTGACTGGGGACGATACCAGGTGGCGTGAAACTCGCGCATTTGCGTGGCACTCAACGAGGCAACGGCATCTACCGAACCCAGGACGGGACGGCGATAGGGTAGGCGATCGAATGCCAGTTCCATCGACCGTTGAAACACCCGACGGCGGGGATTGTCTTCGGCGCGGCGAATTTCTTCGAGGACGACGGATCGCTCCCGTTCGAAGGCGTCGTCGGGAATGCTGGGGTTGAGGACGACTTCCATTTGCAGCGGTGCCAAGTCAGCGAAATCCTTGGGCGCGGTGGTGATGTAGAAGTGAGTGTAATCCTGACTGGTGGCGGCGTTGGCGATCGCTCCCTGTTCTTCGACCAATCGCTCGAATTCGCCGACTTGCAACTGTTCGGTGCCTTTAAACACCATGTGCTCTAGAAAGTGTGCCATACCGGCGATCGCGTCGGGTTCGAGTGCGGAACCGAAATTCGTCCACAGGCTGAGGTTGACGGCTTCGACGGGGATGCGTTCGGCGATGACGGTCAGACCGTTGGGAAGTTGGCGGACGGTGGGGGTATGGAGTGCGGATTTCGATGGCACGGTGGAGGTCATAGGAACTGGTATTCGAGGTTAAACGTGCAATGGGAGAGGCGATGGGTTAGTTCTTCCTACCGCGTTGCGATTTGCGCTTCCGGTGGAACTCGTCCCTCCCGTTGACATGGTAGTTAAAAATGCTTAGGTCGTGCGAGGTGGGTGGGGAAATTGAGGGAAACCCGGGGCGATCGCGCTGCATAAGCTAGAACGCTGAGAAATACGAAAATACGTAAACTCTCTTGCAACGCAAATGGGCAGGCGTTGGAGCAAAGCAATGAAAATAAATTGGAAACTCGCGGTCTTATTTACTGGCGCGATCGCGTGTTCGGCTTCACCCGTTCTCGCTAATGCCGGAACGCCATTAATGTGGACGGCATTTCAACACTTGTTCTTAGGAAATGCACTCATTGGTTTAATCGAATCTTTCGTGCTTTCATCGTGGTTTAAGATCCCGTCATCCGTTGGTGTTATTACCGCAGCCAACTACGTATCGGCTTGGGTTGGAGCCATTTTAGTTGTCGATCGGTTCTCGAAAATCCCAAACATTACTCTAGAAAATGCTGGAATTTGGCTTTGGATATTTGTTGCCATTACTTTTTGGATTTCAATTGTTGTAGAATATCCATTCTTTTGGTTTGCACTTAGAGAGCAGAAACAGTCCGCCCAAAAGGCGATAAAGGCGACATTGGTTATCCACGGTCTGAGTTACTTTCTGTTATTAATTTGGTACGCACAATCGAGTCAAATCAGTCTGTTAACCCAACTGGATGTTGTTTCAGCCGAGCAGGTACAACCAACTGAGGAATACGTTCTCTATTACCTGAGTCCGGACGGGACGCAGGTGGTTCGGTCGGACTTGGACGGGACAAACCGAGAAATCGTGAAAGAGTCAATCAATTCAAGGCAATACCACAAGCTAGAGGCACGACAAGACGATGCAGGGCAATTCGATTTGCTAACCGACAGCGATATAATCCTTTCAGATTTTGCAATTCTTGCTCCTACCGGATATCGTGAATTTGGCGCAGTTTCAAAGCTCATAGAAACTACCAATTGGAATTATGAGACTTCAGTTTGGGCAGCCGGTGGAATTAGGGGATATAACAAGCAAGAGGATTTAGGATTTCACTGGGCGATCGAAATCCCTTTCGCGGTTTGGAGAATTTTCAATGGGACTCACCTCGAAGGAGATTTTGTCGTCTTTCAGCTCGGGAAAGACCAAATTTGTATCCTACAACCACAAGAGGAAAAGATTGCGTTGATTGCAAGAGGGAAAGAGCCGCTGGTTGCTAGTCCGAAATTGCCTCGTTGATTTGAATTTTTGGAGCAGCAGTTTTTACTTCATTTTTTGTCAGTTGAATTCATGATTTTATGTCAATAGAGCGTCTTGTTGCTTTCATTCACTAAGGGTTACCCTACGTGACTAATAACTGCTCGATCGATGCTAGGAAATTGCATAAAGTAACTGTCCCAGTCCCATACCCGCGATCGCCAAACCAAATAGAACTGCAAGCGTTTGAGTTTTACTGTACCTTTTATGTCCCATCCGCTCGCAACTTAAAACTCCGGTAGCGATCGCGACTATTGTTAAAACTAATAATACGAACGTACTCAAGCTCAAGTTATCGGCAGTTGAGGTTAACAGTCCAGCAATAAAAGTTAGAAACAATAATACAACTCCACCGATGAATACTGCATTTTTTATAGAGTTCCACAAACCCCAACCTAATCCATTCATACTCCATGCAGAAACAATAGTAATTACTGCTGCTAAACTTAAAGTCAGAATAAGCATTAGATTAATTGGCATAGACATCAAAATTGTAAAAGCAGCCACCAATGGCACGACCCATATCAAGACTTCATCTAATGCCCACAAAATTGAACCAAAAATTGCGATCGCCCAAACCCAACCGGATGCTTGATATATTGCCAGTTGAATGCCAAGCAAAAAATATCCAAACACCCAAGCAAAAAGTAATTTAAAAGGCAGCGATCGCCAAAAGGTTTTGCCACTTAATCCTAACGTTGATGTAAAAAATGAATGCTGTTTTAATTCAACGCGATCGCGTTGGGGTAATAAATAGCGATTCGGACGGTCTTCGCTGAATTCTGGCTCGGGTTCGCTGTCGGATTCCGGTTCGGGTGACGAGGAAATTGCTGGGTTGGACAATTGCCATTCTTCGTACGCCGTGCCATCTGGCATTGTCGCCTCGGTTAAATTGATATCTGTCAGATTGGCATTGTCTAAAATAGCGCGATCCAGCCTCGCTTCCGACAGGTCGGCTCGGTTGAGTTTGGAATCGGTTAAATTGGCTCCAGTTAGGTTTGCTTTGGTTAAATTCGTACTCGTTAAATTTGTGCCAGTTAGGTTCGCTTCGGTTAAATTCGTACCTTCGAGATTGGCTCCCGATAAATCTGCACCGCTCAAATCTGCTTGCTGCAAATTGCATTGGCTTAAATTGGCTTTGACCAGGATTGCGCCGTTGAATTGAGTTTGCTGCAACGATGCCTGCTGCAAGTCCGTTTTGCGAAAACTCCCACGGCTAAAGTTGGCGCGATCCCAGTTAGATTTTGCTAATTTTGCGCGAGATAAAATGACTTCGGGAAGTTGCGCGTCAGCGAGCGAAACCCCTTGAAGTTCGATCCAGTTAAAATGGCGTTCGCCGCTGGCATACCGTTTTTGAAATTCGGATAGATCCATCGCTGATGTTCAAACAAAGGTTATAATTGCTGTCTTAACTCATGAATCGAACAAACGGCAAGCGATCGCGCGCCGACCTCATTTTGACCGACAATTTGGACAAAAGCGTTACAAACGTTAAGATTGCCTCAGATTCCGTCTGTTGAGGAGAGCGAAATCGTGTCAGAACAACGCCGAATTGGTTTGAAACAGACCGATATTGTTGCCGCCTATACCCTGTTGCGACTTATCGTTGGCGTCAACTACTTCAACCACGGATTTACCCGCATCGCGAGTATTCCCAACTTCGTGCAGTCGATGGTGGAGCAATTCCAAGATACCTTTATTCCCGGCTTCCTGGTCGCAATTAACGCCGCCTTAGTTCCCCCCGTCGAACTCATCGTCGGCTTGCTGATTACCATCGGCTTATTCACCCGAGCCGCATTAGTGGCTTGTCTGATTTTAA
>CAYQUF010000095.1:13940-18301 GCA_964420595.1 uncultured bacterium | reverse complement strand
TTAGGTGGAAAATCTTTAGTGGAGCGGGTTCTGGGCAATTTATCGCAAATCGATCCCGTTCGCTGTTTTGTGATTGTCGGCTACGAAGGCGATCGGGTTCGTTCTGCTTTGCAACACTATCCCAACGTCGAATTTGTCGAACAGACCGAACAATTGGGAACGGGTCACGCCGTCCAACAGCTTTTACCCCATTTAGAAGGGTTTGAAGGAGACTTGCTGGTTCTCAACGGGGACGTTCCCCTGATCCGAGCCGAAACCCTGAAGATGCTGATGCAGACCCACAAGCAAAAACGGAACGCCGCCACGCTGCTGACAGCGCAACTGCCCAATCCGCGCGGTTACGGACGGGTGTTTTGCGACGGTCGCGATCTGCTCAAGCAGATTGTCGAGGATCGCGATTGCACCACGGCTCAAAAACAAAATCGTCGGGTCAACGCCGGGGTGTATTGTTTCCACTGGCCGGATTTGGCGACAGCGTTACCCCGATTGCGCACGGACAACGATCAGGGGGAATACTACCTCACCGAAGTCATTCAATACATGAAACCGGTGATGGCGGTGGATGTCGAGGACTATCAAGAGATTTTCGGCATTAACGATCGCAAGCAACTCGCTACGGCTTACCAGATTTTGCAAGATCGGGTCAAAGACGATTGGATGGCGGCGGGAATCACGTTTATCGACCCCGACAGTACCACCATTGACGATACGGTGCAGTTGCAACCGGACGTGACTGTCGAACCGCAGACGCACCTGCGGGGAAATACGACGATTGGGGCCCGAAGTCGCATCGGACCGGGGAGTTTGATCGAAGATAGCGAGATTGGCGAGAACGTGTCGGTGCTGTATTCGGTGGTGTCGGACTCTTCGGTGGCGGACAATACCCGGATCGGTCCTTACGCTCACTTGCGCGGACGTGCCAGCGTGGGAACGGGGTGTCGCGTGGGTAATTTCGTGGAAGTGAAGAATTCGACCCTGGGCGATGGCGTCAATGCGGCGCATTTATCCTATTTAGGGGATGCGACCTTGGGCGATCGCGTTAATGTCGGTGCGGGGACGATTACGGCGAATTACGACGGCGTCAGCAAGCATCCCACCTACATCGGGAATGGGAGCAAGACGGGAGCCAACAGCGTTCTGGTGGCACCGCTTACCATTGGAGAAGACGCGACCATTGCGGCGGGTTCGGTCATTACCGATAACGTGCAGAACGACGCTTTGGCGATCGCTCGGGCGCGTCAGACGGTGAAACCGGGTTGGCGGTTGAATCAGGGGAATGAGGAGGAGTCGGATTAGTTTTAGGGGCGATGGGGGGTTGAATCGGACTCTAATTGAGCGGAAAACCCGTGGGAGGTTGTCGCGATCGTGTCGTCCGATCTAAGTTGCATCCATCCGCCCAACAATCGGAGGCAGAACAAAATGGCGATCGCAGTACCGCATAGCCAACTCCGAGGCGAAAAGCGAGTGACCCTGCGGGGGTTGACTTGGCAAGCCTATCAGCAAATTCTTCATGCCTTACCCCCAAGTCGAGCCGCTCGTTTGACCTACGATCGCGGCACTTTAGAAATTACGATGCCGCTGGAAAGTCACGAATTCGCGCTCCGCATGATTGAAGTTTTCATCCGCATTCTTGTCTTTGAAATGGGCATGAAAATGAAAACCATGGGATCGACGGTAATGGAGCGAGCGGAGTTGGATCGCGGTTGCGAACCCGATTGTGCCTATTACATTCAAAACCAACCGCAAGTAGCAGGGCGCGAGGTCGATCTCGCTTGCGATCCGCCGCCAGATTTGGTGGTAGAAATCGATATTACCCACACGGATATTGACAAAAACCGCCTCTATACTGCCTTGGGCGTGCCTGAGTTTTGGCGCTATAACGGGCGAGAATGGCGAATTTATCAACTGCAAGAAGGCGTTTATCGAGAATGCGATCGCCCCCCGACTTTTCCTGGGGTTGAGAAAGAGGATTTATACCATTTCCTAGCGCGATCGCAGCAAGATGAAATGGAGGCGGAAAGGGAATTTCGGGAACGGGTCGGGCAAAATATCAAACGGCGATCGCCATAAAGTTAGACGTTCTATTTTATGGGAAGGTGGGCATTGCTAGTTTCCAAGAATCAGCTCCACGACCAATCGATCGGCAATCCCCACCTTACGCTTGTGGTTGAATTCAGTGCGAAGTAATTAGCCGGATTCCAGATTATTTCGATTCCGATGGCGTCTCCGATGGCGTCGTGACCCGCTTTTGCAGAGAATTCACTCGCTTTTTCGCCGTGGCGTTGTTCGGATCGTATTTCAGCGTTTCTTCATACGCTTCTAAAGCTTGATTGGTCAAGTTCTTCTTATCGTAGGCAAATCCGAGATTGTTGAGCGCCGTGATGTAATTCGGCTGGTACTTCAAACACTCTTTATACTGCCGAATTGCCAAGTCGTACTGCTCTTGGGCGGCGTAGGCAAATCCCAAGGCATTGTAAATTAAGGCGAAATTTTCTTCCCCTTCTAACCCTTTAGATTTGAGGGCTTTTTTAAACTGCGAGATGGCTTGGGTGTAGAGCTTTTTGCTCAGATAAATACTGCCGAGTTGATAGCGCTCCTGCGCCGTTCCCGGTTCGTTGTTCAGTTTCTTTTGCAGTCGCGACAGAGACCCCTCAATCCGACGGGTTCTAATGATTTGACGGATCACCGCCCAACTCGCACTGCCGAGCAAGACGATTAAAACGATTAAATATAAAATGGGCAGAGTATCATTCATGCCGATCTCTATAGAAATTTCAAGACTCGTTGACTATCTTACGCCGATCGCGTCTTTGATATAACCCTCAATTGGGGTTTCTTCCCAGCGATCGCGCCAATTTTCCTCCAATTCGGGACTCGGTGCCAGGGGCAATCCCCACTTCACCAGGCGATCGCGCAACCAGCCATCGGCTTTCCACCGAGCGATCGCGCCATTGACCTGCTGGTGCAGCGGCGCGTACTGCAACCCTTTCGGCATCACCGCAGACAGGGGTTCGACCGACAGCAGCATCGGCAGCAAGTGGTGTTGGGGAAACTCTTGCACCCAACCCGCCAGAACGCTGGCATCGGCGGCAAAAGCATCGATTTCCCCCGCCTCCAGGCGCGATCGCCCCTCTTGATAAGATTCAACGCCAACCAATCGCGCTGACGGCAAATAATACTGAATCGTGGCAATAGTACTCGACCCGTCCAACACGGCGATCGTTTTTCCAGCCAGATCGTCGAGACTTTGCAGCGATCGCTCGGCGGCGACCAATGCCGTGCCATCGAGATAGTACGGAATGCTCAAACGAACCACCCGAGCGCGAGACGAGGTTGCCGTTACCCGCGCAATGGTCAGATCCACGCGATCTTCGAGTACCGCCAGCAGGCGATCGCGATTGGGTAGAGGTTGCAACTCAATGGCGTCCGGACTGCCCAATAATTCCTCAGCCAGCCGACGCGCCAGTTCGATCTCGAAGCCTTGCAACCGTCCCCGCTCATCCCGAAACCCCAGGGGACGCACGTTGTCTTTGACCCCAACGATCAAATACCCCCGTCGCTCGATTTCCGCGAGTTCGGCAGCATCCACCACAACGGGTAAAAAAAAATGCGCCCCTGCTAGACTCAGTCCGATGGCGCAACTGAGACCGAACAGGAGGCGTTTCATAAGGCGCTATTTCGATGCTCCACTCGATTGAGATGCCATTTCGACAACTTTACCGAAGCTCTCGGGATCGAGAACTGCCATTTGAGCCAGCATCTTGCGGTTTAAACCGATGTTGGCTTGGCGCAGGTCGTTCATCAGCCGCGAATAGCTGCGACCGTGTTGCCGAGCGGCAGCATTAATCCGAGTAATCCAGAGACGGCGAAAATCTCGCTTGCGACGGCGGCGATCGCGATAGGCGTATCTTAGCGCCTTCATCACCATCTGATTTGCCGTGCGAAATTGCTTCGAGTGCGCGCCTCGATAGCCCTTCGCCATTTTTAGAATCTTTTTACGACGCTTGCGAGCGACGTTACCGCGTTTGACTCTTGCCATAATTTCCCAAGCCTTTACATGTACGGAACCATTAAGCGCACGTTGGTTTCGTCGCGCTTATCAACAGTTGTTTTTTGACCGAGCTTGCGCTTGCGCTTCGTGGTCTTCTTTTCAAGCAAGTGGTTGCGGAACGCTTTACGGCGCATGATTTTTTTACCGCTGCCCGTTTGCTTGAAGCGCTTTGCAGCCGCTTTGCGGGTCTTCAGTTTCGACATGAGGTGAATTTTCATTCGACACAATCTCCTAGTATAGACCAATTTTGAGATTGATGGCGACTTTGGAGGGAATGATTGCAGGGCGAGGGGACGTGGGAGATAGGGAG
>CAYQUF010000095.1:0-13840 GCA_964420595.1 uncultured bacterium | reverse complement strand
GATGGCGACTTTGGAGGGAATGATTGCAGGGCGAGGGGACGTGGGAGATAGGGAGGGCGGGGGATAGGGAAACCCTTTAAAAGAAAAACACTCAAATGCTTACGACCAGCCACTACTCTAACTCACGGCGACCTTCCAGGGCGCGCGCCAACGTCACCTCGTCCGCGTATTCCAAATCGCCTCCCATGGGCAATCCAAAGGCAATGCGAGTCACTCGCGTAAACGGTTTGAGCAGTTGACCGACGTAGAGGGTGGTGGTTTCTCCTTCCACGCTCGGGTTAATTGCTAAGATAATTTCCTTGACGCCCGCTTGCGAAGCGCGACGCACGAGCGGTTGAATGTGTAGCTGTTCCGGACCGATTCCGTCCATGGGAGACAGCACCCCGCCTAACACGTGATATTTGCCGCGATATTCCCGCGTTTTCTCTAAGGCAATCACGTCGCGAGAGTCGGCGACAACGCAAATCACGCTCCCGTCGCGGTTGGGGTTGCGGCAAATGTCGCACACGGGATCTGCCGACAGGTGAAAGCATTCCCGACACAAGCCAACTTGCTTTTTGGCTTCGATTAACGCTTTCGCCAAAGCCTGAATTTCGGGTTCGGGACGTTTGAGGATATGCAAGGCAAGGCGTTGAGCCGTTTTGGGACCCACGCCAGGCAAGCGTTGCAACTCTTCGATCAAACGCGCTAGGGGACGAGTGTAAACTTTCAGCCTCCTTGACCAACTTTAGACGATGGGACGAGCGCGATCGCTACTGGAGCGAACTCGAACCGGACGGACATTGAAACTGGTTGTCGCCTGAGAGTTCGGGCATTTCAGGAGGCATTTGCGAGGCTTCGTCGGTTTGGCAGCCTCCCGCGACGGGGGTGTTATCCGTGGCAAAGACGGCTCCCGTATAGCTGGGCAGGTCGGACTGTTTGGCGGTGGCTGTAATTTTCACCGCATTGCCGTTGTCTTGCACTTCGATCGCGTACTGGTACTGAGGCGTTTCCGATTCGATCCCGATGCCGAGATCTTCGATGGTCGAGGCAAAGGCGTTATTTTCAATAAAATAAGCTTGCTGCGCCCGAGCCATGGCACCGACGTAGGTTTTAGCTTGGCTTTCCATCGCGGCTTGCTGCTGTTGCTGGGCAGCTTCGGCAAGATTGATGATGTCTGCGCCTTCGGGAAGTGTCGTATCTCCAGACACTTTTTCAATCGGAATTTCGTAGACGGTGGAACTATCGACGGATTCGGGGGGGACGACGAACACTTTATTATCGTCCGACAAAATAAATTGAACGGTTTCTTGGGAGGACGGATCCACAAATTCCCACGTTCCCGTCCACTTTTGTCCGGAATTTCCCCCGCAGCCGGCTAAGACTAGAGGAGCCAGCAGCACGCTGGAGACGAGAAGTTGACGAAACGGATTGAGTTGTTTTAGGCGATTGTACTGTCTTAGAGTCATTGCAGCGATCGATATTGCGTAATCCCAGCCTACCCTACATGATGGCGAGACGGATACGGGCGAGGCTTGGAAACCCCACCCCAACCCGATTTTCGACTCGATTCTGGCTTTATTTCTCCACGTGCAGCCGTCGCGTGACGATCGCGAGTCCGTCGGCGCGAATTAAAACGCCTGAAATCCAATACTCGCGTTCGACAAAGGGAGCTTCGCCGACTTTGAATAAACCGCCGACGCTCTCGAGGAGTTCGAGTTCGAGTTCGCTGGAGTTGAAATAATTCTCGGGTTTGACTTGTTCGTCGAGGGCTGCGCCGAGTAAGATATCTTCGCCGAGGGGTTCTTGAACGATCGCGTCGAAATGGTAGTCTCGACCGATGCGCACCCGCTCGGGCAAATTCACTTCCACCGTGGGCGGATTTTCGCCGGAGGTGATGCGGGTGTCTTCGGAGAGGATTTCCTGGCTGACAATTTTGCCGTCTTCGTAACGCTGGCGCGATCGCAAGGTGGAGGTCAGTTGCATCTGGCGGTCGTCCACCATTTCGCTGCCGCTGATTTGGGTGGCGGTTTCGGCAACGATCGCCCCGTTGTCCCGCTCCCACGATTCTAACTCGGTGTCGTAGCGCAGGTTGGGGTAGCGCTGCCACAATTGGGAGATGGCTCGCTTGAAGTCGCGGCGATCCAATCCGTCGGCGTGGGTAAAGTCGCGATCGTAAAATTGCATCAGCGCGTCCATATCTTGCGAACTGGCGGCGGCATCGACCCCGTCGAGGATTTGTTCGAGTTCGCTGGGAGCGGTTTCGGGGGTTTGGGCTCGCACGGGCGTACTATTGAAGATGCTGCTGCCGAGTGCGACTAAACTCAACGCGGATGCCAGCAGCGAAGCTCGGGCGCGATCGCCCAATTGGGGCAGAATTGCAGATCTGAGGCTCAGAGGATTGCACATCGGTGATAGCTTTAATAATTGAGCGGAGTTAGCAGCCGTTCGGAACGCGACGCTCGATCGATGTAAACCTAGAACGGCACTGACCCTCGATCGACGATCGTAGCAAAGCCAATTGACTTGTGGAAGCAACTAACGGAGATATTAACGTGCCGAAACGGTTATTGATTGCCGCAAGCGGCACTGGCGGTCACCTGTTTCCAGCTCTCGCCGCTGCCGAACGCTTGAACGACTACAGCATTGAATGGCTGGGGGTTCCCAATCGCATGGAGACCCAATTGGTCGGCGATCGCTATCCCCTTCATACCATCGATATTGAGGGGTTTCAGCAACGCTTCGGTCTGCGATCGCTCAAAATTCTGTTTCGCATTCTCGGTGCGGTGGGATTTTGCCGCCAATTGCTCCAACAGGGACAATTTCAAGGGGTGCTGACCACGGGAGGGTACATTAGCGCTCCTGCCATTATCGCCGCGCGATCGCTCGGATTGCCCGCGATCGTTCACGAGTCGAATGCTTTACCGGGGAAAGTAACCCGCTGGCTGAGTCCGTGGTGTACGGTGGTGGCGTTGGGATTTGGCTCGGCGAGTCAGTTTTTGCCCAAAACAGAAACCACCTATGTCGGGACGCCAGTTCGCCCGGAATTTTTAACCGATACGCCGCTGGATTTGCCAATTCCGCCGGACGTTCCCCTGATTGTGGTGATGGGCGGATCTCAAGGAGCGGTCGCCGTCAACCGCATCGTGCGCCAGTGCGCGCCGGCTTGGTTTGAGGCGGGGGCTTGGATCGTCCATCTCACGGGCGATCGCGATCCCGACGCCAACAGTTTGGAACACCCTCAATATTTTCCCATGCCGTTTTACGACAATATGGCAGGATTGCTACAGCGGGCGAATTTAGCCGTGACTCGCGCCGGTGCGGGAACGCTGACGGAACTGTCGGTGACGAAGACGCCAGCGATTTTGATTCCCTATCCCTATGCGGCTGAAGACCATCAAGCCCATAATGCTGCAATTCCGGCAGCGGTGGGAGCGGCGTTGGTGTTTCGTCAGGAGCAATTGAAACCCGAAACCCTGGAGGCGAAGGTGCTAGATTTGTTGCGATCGCCCGAACATCTCGAACAAATGGCAGCGAATGCGGGAAATATTGCCATTCCCGATAGCGCCGACCAACTCGCCCAACTGGTGCGCCAATATGTTGAGTAATCCCGAGTGGGGTAGAAAAAGGGCATCAACCTGAGTTTGACTGTTTTGTCGCGCTTTCGAGCGGCATCGAGTACAATTTGCACGAGCGAATTCACCCTGGGATCGTCGTATGCAATCCGCCGAAATCGCAACCCTCGCCGAGTTTCTGGATCGATCCGATATCGAAGCGTCGCCTGCGTGGGAATTCTTCGACGGTCGTGCCGTTCGCAAATCCATGCCAAGCCTATTTCACTCGCGGTTGCAACGCAATCTCGTCAATTCTATTAATGACAATAGCGAGCAATTGAAATCTGTCCAGAAGTGTCGATGTTTGGTTCCGCCTTATTCTCCCGTTCCGGATATTGTGATTGTGGCGATCGCGCATTTTTCCGGACGAATATGGTCCTTTGGATGGCGCACCAGACTGGATAATTGAAATTCGGTTTCCGGGTCAGAATACGTTGAATTTACAACATAAAATTCTTCATTGTATGGGGTGCGCGACGAAATTGGCTTGGTTAGTTGATTTATCGTCTCAACAAGTTTGGGTTTGGCAGGATGGCGAACTTCCGAACATTTATGGGGCAGAAGATACGTTACCAATGTTAGGTACAATTCCGGAATTGACGGTTAGCGAACTGATGGTAATGGCGCGTCGAAGGTAGGCGATTTACAGCTACCGAGTGACAGCGTTGTCACCCCATTGCGACGGTGTACGATGTTTTGGGTTGATTAGCTACGGGGATGTCTGTCAATGAGATTCTTGATAATTTTCCAGAGCTGACGGAAACAAATATCAGAGCCTGTTTGGAGATCGTGCGGCGCGCTAAAATCGTTGATTAACTAACTGCGCAATTCCAACCCAAACGCATCCACTAAGGCATCGCGAACCTTCTGATGCACGGGTTCGACATCCTCGTCCGTCAAAGTACGATCGCCCGCTCGGTAAGTCAAGCGAAATGCCAGACTCCGCTGTCCCTCGGGGACATTTTGACCGCGATATTCGTCAAATACTTCCGCAGATTCGAGCAATTTTCCGCCCGCTTTGCCCATCACCTGACTCAGTTGCGCCACCGACACCGAAACGGGTGCGTAAAATGCCAAATCGCGATCGGACGCCGGATAGGTCGAATAAGGTTGGAACTTCGGCACCTGCTGGCTCGGTTGCTGCAACACTTCCACCAATAACGCCAAATCCAACTGGAAGACGTACACTTCGTCCGGGAGATCCCGCTCCTGGCGAAATTGGGGATGCAACTGTCCGAAGGTTCCCAATCGCTTCCCTTGCAGCCACAGCGACGCCGTGCGACCTGGATGCAAGCGGGAATCGTCGCATTCGCCGCGATAGCCTACCGACAGGCTCAACCGCGCGAAAATCCCTTCCAGGATGCCCTTGGCTTCGTACCAATCGAGCGATCGCACTTTGCCACCTCGCTGCCAATTTCCGGAGGTCGCGGCACCCATCACCCCAGCGATGGCGTCTTTTTCGCGGAATTTACCGCCTTCGATCCAATAAATTCGCCCGAGTTCGAAGCCGTTGAGCGCTCCGTTGCCTTGCTCTAAGTTATATTGAAACGCATCGATAACTCCGGAAAGCAGTTCGGTGCGCAATGCCGAATATTCGGCGAACAGGGGATTGGCGAGTTCGACTTGATGCTCTTGTCCCGGTTTGACCAGGGAATAGTGAATGAGTTCGGTCAATCCCGCTCCACGGAAGGCTTCGCGCAATTGCCGCACCAGCTTTTCGGGTTCGGGCAAATATCCGGCGACGGTTTGACTGGGGAGGGTATCGCAGAAGTTATCGTAACCGTAGAGACGGGCAATTTCTTCGATTAAATCGATTTCTCGTTCGATGTCGCGGGAACGATAGGGGGGGACTTTCACCATCCAGGCGCGATCGCCCCGTTGGATCTCGAAGCCCAAATCTTCTAGAATGCGAGCGATATCCTCGTCCGGAATGTCGCCGACGGTATCCCCTAATTTAACTTGTCCGAGGACTTGACGGACGCGATCGAGTCGCAATTCGATCGCCCTCGACCAAGTTTCGGGATCCGGACGCGCGTCAGCCAGCGATTGCGCCACAACCGAACCGCCTGCTAGATCTAAAATAAGCGCGATCGCCCGCCGACACGCCACGTCTAACTCGGCTTGGTTGACGCCCCGTTCGTACCGCGCGGAAGCTTCGGTTCGCAACCCCTGCGCCCGGGAGGATCGCCGAATCGCCACTGGATCGAACAAGGCGGCTTCTAAGACTAAGTTAACGGTATCGTCGCCAACTTCGGTGTCTTCGCCTCCCATGACGCCACCGAGCGCTACGGGGTTGTCGTTGGCGGTAATTAACAGGTTTTGCGGCTGTAACTCGCGGGTTTGACCGTCGAGGGTTTTGAGGGTTTCCTTGTCTTTGGCAAATCGGACGCCAATGGTGAGGTCGCTGCTTCCGGCGACTTGTTGGAGGCGATCGCGATCGAAGGCGTGCAACGGCTGCCCCCATTCGAGCAAAATATAATTGGTGATATCGACGACGTTGTTAATCGGTCGCACGCCCGCCGATTGCAAGCGGTGTTGCAACCACGCCGGAGATGGGGCGATTTTCACGTTGGCGATCGCACTTCCGATATACGCCGGACACGCTTCCGATTCGCTGACAGCTACGTTTAAATCCGTCGCGCGATCGGGCGTTTCAATTTCCGGGGCTTGGGGCAATTGTAACGGCGCGCCGGTCAGGGCTGCCAGTTCTCGCGCTACCCCCACCATACTCAACGCATCGGCGCGGTTGGCAGTTGCCGTTAAATCTAACACGACGTCGTCCAATCCCAGCAAGGGTCTGGCGTCGCTTCCCAGTTGGAGGTCGTCCCCCTCGAAGATGTGAATTCCTTCCGATTCTTTCGCCAGTCCCACTTCTGCGAGGGAGCAAATCATTCCCTGGGACGGGACGCCGCGCAATTTGGCTTTCTTGATTTTTAAATCGATTTGGGGCAAATACGTTCCAACCGTGGCGACGGGAACGTAAATCTCCGCTTTCGCGTTGGGTGCGCCGCAGACGATGTTTAAGGGCGATTCGCCGCCAATGTCTACCTGACACACGCTGAGTTTGTTGGCGTTGGGATGGGGTTCGCACCGAACCACTTTTCCCACAACCACATCTTCTGCCCACGTGCGACGATCTTCAATCTCTTCCACTTCAAATCCCGCCATTGTCAGCGTGTCCGCTAACGCTTGGGGGGACAGTTCCACGTCCGCCAATTCCCGCAACCAGTTGACTGAGATACGCATGAACCCGCTTGCTTCTACCTATTTCAGCCTGACTATTGTACCGCTCTCGGGGGCGATGGTGGAGATGGGGAGATGGGGAGATGGGGAGAAATTCGGGCGTTCGGTTTTTCTCGGAGCGGGTTGCTCATTCTTCATCGACTAATATGGAGAGTAACGATCCTATCTATGGGCGATCGCTCCAGACCACACGCTCGGGGAAACTCATGTCTAGATCGGGACTCCTACCGCTACCGCACTCGCTCGCTAAACCGCAGGCGTCGCATTCGCGCCATTGGCTCCAACTCGCCGAATACGTTTCGATTGGGGGATCTGCTCTCGGAACGGTGGCGGCGATCGCGTTTCAGCAGGTGGCGTATGCGTCGGTTCCGCTGACGCTGGCACTCTCTTGCAATTTTGCCAATCGCTATCGGGGGGTGCAAGCTGCCAAACAGGAAGCGGCGATGGTGGCGAGTCAAACCAAGCAGTTGCAACAGGAGATGCAGTCGCTGCATACTTCGATCCAAGGGTTGCCCGTTCAATCTCGCCCGCAAGACGATCGCCAAGTTGCCGAAGTGGAAGCCTCCCTGACCCGATTGAGCGAGCGTTTGGTGGAGTTGGAGGGACGTCACGAAGCCCTTTCGTCCCACACGGAAAGCGATCGCGACAAAATTAAGGAAGCGTTTGCCATTTTGCGACAGGGGCTGTATCGCCTGCAAGATCGCGCCAACGGTGCCATCGACGAGGTACGCGGCGAAGTCGAGTCTTTGCGCGGTTCCCTGTCTGGATTGCCCGCAACGGGAGCGACTCCGAATTTGGGGGAAATCGAAGCGGCGATCGCTCGCGTGCAAGCCGATTTACAAACCCTCGCCCGACAGCCGAGCGGCGACTTAACCGAGTTGCACGAAGACTTGTATCAATTATCCCATCGCATCTCGCAATTGGAGCAAAACAATCGCGATCGGGTCAGTCCCCACTTGCAACGGCTGACCCGTGCGGTGCAAAACTTGCAATCGTCTGCACCGCCGGAGGAACTCGCGGAAGTCCCGGACGTTAACGCGGTGATGGGATGGTTGGGACAAATCAACCAACGCCTCGAAGCGATTCCCAGCTACGATTATCAATTGGTGATGGATAGCGATCGCTCCCGAGAACTGCTTCTCCAGGGGATCGATCGCGCCCAGAAACACGTCATCATCGTCAGTCCGTGGCTGCAAAAAGAAGCATTCGCCCAAGATGGACTGCTCGATCGCCTCGAAGCCGCCTTGCAGCGCAACCTGTTTATCAGCATCGGTTGGGGCGATCGCGCCGATATCGGCGAGGCGGGCGAAACGGGCAAACCCATCACCCTCAAGACGCGCGGCTGGCGCTATCATGCCAAATGGGACACCCATGGTAACTATAGCGCCCTCTCGTCGCTGCTGGCATTGAAAAAGCGTTACAAGCGCCTGAGCTTGCGCTTATTGGGCACTCACGAGAAATTCGTCGCCTGCGATCGCGCCTGGGTGCTGCTGGGCAGCTACCATCCCTTCGCCACCCCGGTCACTCGCCTCGATCGCGAAATGGGATTGTATACCAACGATCCCCGCGTGGTGTCCGGTTCGATCGATCGGTTCAAACTCGCCCCGCGCCAGCGAACTTAAATCGATCGATTCGCCAGCGATAATTGTATTCAATCCTATAGCGAATTATCGGAGGTTTGACCGCGATCGCGATCGCAATTTTGAGGGACGGAGATCGCCCGTTCGACTGACCGAGATCGCTCAATTTTAGCGAATGCGATCGCACCCCCACTTGAGAGGGGTCACCCTATCCTGCCCCTATATAAGCCATCATGGAATCGTAGCATTCTAGTTGATTTTGCAATGGCTTATGAACTTGCCCTCTCGAACCCCGACCTTCCCGAACTTTACTTTCAAGTTTGGAAAAACGGCTGTCTCGATCGCAGACAACGCCAACAATTGCGATCGCTTTTATTAGCAGAAAATCTCGGCGAAACCGAGTGTACCTTAATCAACCGATTGCTGCACGCCATTCGCCGGGGTTGGATTTCTCTGGCTCGTTAAACTCGCGATCGAAATGCGATCGCCACATTACTTGGCAATTTGGATGGGTCGAGCGCCAGCGAATGATTTAAAATTCTAATAAACCGCACCTAAACAGAGCAGGGGGTCAACGGCAGATGTTCAATGCAACGAAGATCCTGATCGAAGCATTTGTCGAACAACTGAAAGCTGGCTATCACTACACCTACGGCGGTCTAAAACCCGACTACGCCGACATTATCGCATGGGCGGGCAGTATGGCGCTGGAAAATATTGCCAATAGCGACGCGCTCTATCACAACATCGAACACACGATTTTTGTCTCCCTGGTCGGACAGGAAATTCTACGCGGAAAACATATTCGAGAAGGCGGCGTCTCCAGCGACGACTGGCTGCATTTTATTATTTCCTTGCTCTGTCACGACATCGGCTACGTCAAAGGCGTCTGTCGTCAAGATCGACTCAAACAGAACCTCTATGCCACGGGAATCGGCGATACGATGATCTCGCTCCCTCCTGGTGCGACCGATGCCAGCCTGACGCCGTATCACGTGGATCGCGGCAAAATGTTTATCAACGAACGCTTTGGCGGACATCGGCTAATCGATTCGATGACGATTTCGCGCAACATCGAACTGACTCGCTTTCCCGTCCCCGCTGACGAAGATCACCAAGATACCATTCACTATCCCGGTTTGGTTCGCGCGGCGGATTTGATCGGACAATTGAGCGATCCGCGTTACTTGCAAAAAATTAGCGCGCTCTACTACGAATTTGAAGAGATCGGCATGAATAAAGTCCTCGGCTATCGCAATCCGGGAGACTTGTGGCGCAACTATCCTAAGTTTTATTGGAATGTCGTTTATCCCTACATTCAAGATGCCTTGGTGTATTTAGAATTGACCCAAGAAGGCAAACAAATTGCCGCCAATTTATATGCAAATGTTTTTCGCGTCGAACACGCTTCAACCCCCATTGGCGAATTTTGGGCGGCGAGTTAGCGCGCGCTCCCTATGACGGAAATCGACCTGCTCGTCTTGGTGGTCTATTTTCTTTGGGTTACCTCTGTTCTCTATCAAGCATTGAGTTCCCTTGAAGAACAAGTGGTTCTTCAATTGAATCGAGAGTTTTTAGCGCGGCAACTTCAAAATTACGAACTCGGCGATCGCATCGAAATTAAATTCAAACTTAAAAAGTCATATCAACTTAACAAACTACACGACCTCGAACTCGAAATCAAAAACAAATCCGATCGCCAAACCCTCTACCTCGATTGGGATGCCAGCAGCCTCACCGATCTCAAAAAGCGATCGCAGCGCATTATCCGACTGACCCCCGGCTCGTCATTTGAAATCCTCCACGCGCAAGTCTCCAGCGCGATCGCGCCGACCGAAACCTTTGCCGAAAAGTTTACCGCAGAATCTGCCCTCGAACGCGATGCGGAAGCCAAAACCCTGCACGCCACTCGTCCGTTGTTCGATCTGTCTAAATTCAAAAAAGATAAGAAAACTCGAAAAATCTATGAAGATTTCGTCCGAGGCAAGCAGTTTCTAGAATTTGCCGTTCACTTAATGGTGCGATTGGTCGATCCGGAAACTGCATTGCAAAATGCCCGCCCTTACTGTCTCTCGTGTCACTTCACGATTCAAAAACTACCCTGGACGATTGCCATTCCAATCGGAAAATTAAAAGATAAAGATAAAAAAGAATAGGGCAGTGGTAAGTCGCGTGCGATCGTTAAGGAAGGCAACGGACAACGGGTAACAGGAAGACGTACTTTCCCAAGAATCGACCGTCCCAGTCTAGAAAACCGAACGGCAACCGAATCGTCACAGAGACACTTTCTCCCTTAAACTGGGGAATCAGGAGAGAGTCGGCGAAGGCAGTTACGGACTGGTCGGGGTGCGATGCGACGTACCCTCAGTCTGAGGAAAGTCCGGGCTCCCGAAAGGTCAGACTTGCTGGGTAACGCCCAGTGCGGGCGACCGTGAGGAGAGTGCCACAGAAACATACCGCCAGGACTGCGATTCGATCCAGCCTGGTAAGGGTGCAAAGGTGCGGTAAGAGCGCACCAGCAGCGTCGAGAGGTGCTGGCTCGGTAAACCCCGGTCGGGAGCAAGGTTAGAGGAGCTATGGTTGACCTTTTACCGGCTCCGCGCTTAGAGAACTGCTTGAGGTGTCTGGAGACAGGCATCCCAGATAGATAACTGCCCTTCTAGTCGCACGGCGGCTGGAAGAACAGAACCCGGCTTACGTCCGGCTCTCTCCTATTTTTCCCTCCGATATTTAAGACTCGCTTGAGAGGCTAAATGCCCGAACTCCATCCTCGCCGCCAGCGTCAACTCGAAACCTTTGTCCAGAAGCTGGGACTTCCCGATGGCGTTCCGGTGAAATGGTCGTTATTGGATCTGGCGCTGACCCATTCGACGGTATCGAGCGAGGCGAACTACGAACAGTTAGAATTTGTCGGAGATGCTGTCGCGCGGTTGGCGGCGGCTGAATTTTTGTGGACGACCTATCCCGACAGTCCCGTCAGCGAGTTTGCGGCGATTCGATCCGTGCTAGTGAGCGATCGCGTGTTGGCTGAAATTGCCCGCAGCTATAGTTTAGATCGATATCTTCTCATTGCACCCAGTGCGGCGGGAGACACGGCGGGAGAAGAATCGCGCCTTGCCGATGCCTTGGAAGCGGTCTTAGGGGTATTGTATTTAAGTCGCGGCAATCTCGAACTCGTCCGTCCCTGGCTCGACGATCGCTTTCAATCCCTCGCTGCCAAAATTCTCGCCGACCCGGCGCGTCAAAATTACAAGGCGGCGTTACAAGAGTGGACGCAAGCGCGTTATAAAGTTTTACCGGATTACCGCGTTCGAGAGGCGAAATCCACTCACGGCGATGCCGAACGGTTCGAGGCTCAAGTGTGGTTGCAAGACCGTTATTTGGGATGCGGACGGGGACGCTCGATTAAAAATGCCGAACAAGAAGCGGCGAAACAGGCGTATCGGTTGTTACAGAATGAAGAACCGTCCGGTGGCGGATGATAGTAACGTTCGTAGTAAACGCTTTAGCGTTTGCCCCCATCGGGAACGAGACAGAGATGGAAAGGGTTTGGAGACTAAACCCCTACATTTCACCCTATCTCCCCATCTCCCACTCCCTTAACCCAATCGCCAATCGTGCGAAAGACCGCTATGATCCATATAGAGCCTTCAGTTGTCAATTATTTGAGTCTGGTATTATGACCTCTTATGCCACTTCCTCTGCCAAGGCGGAAATGAACGAACTGCGGCGACTGAAAGGATTGTTGCCGCCAGAATTACAAAGTTGGGTCACGGTTGAAAAAACGGTCGAAGTCGATCCGCCACTACTGCGTTGCGAAGAAATCGGACGGGATCAAGTTGAAATCCAAATCGACTTGGTGCGCTGGGAACAATTGGCACTCGACCAGCGCAATTTGCTGTTTTGGCACGAAGTGGCTCGCATCCAAAACGATACCATTCCCAAAGAAGGCTGGGAAATGGCGGCTTTGGCAATTGGTTTGGGCGGTGCGGTCGGCGAACTTTGGGTGCAAGACGGCTTGCTGCTGCTGCTGGCGCTGGCGTTGTGCGGCGTCTCCGGCTATCGGATTTATCAGAAAAACAATCCCGAGCGCACCCTGAAAGAAGCCATTGAAGCCGACGAAAAAGCGATCGGAATTGCCACTCGCTTCGGTTATTCGCTCCCCAATGCCTATAAGAGCCTCGGAAGCGCCTTGAAGGTGTTGATCGAACAAACCCCGAAAAAACGGCGGCGCACGCGCTATGAAGCCCGTCTCAAGGCATTGCGTCGCAGCGCGTCTAAGGCTAAAGCTAAAGCCAAAGCCGCTCGCGAAGCCGCTAAATCGGAGACCTCTTATCCCAATCCTAATAGCAATCCCAAATCAGAAAATATCTATAACTGATTGAGCATTTTGTGCGTTTGCGGGATCGCTCGCACGTGCTTGACATGACGTTTCATCGACGCTTGCCATTCCAGTACCCGCGCGGGGGAAGGAGGGGCAAGCGTTTGCAATTGGCGGTGTTTGGAAATTGCTTCCGGTGCTAGCGGCGTCACGGGTTGCAGAATTAGAGGAATTTCGGGATTGATGTCGGCGACGAGTTGGGCGGCTTCAATCAATTCGTCGGGATTGACACGATCGCCCACTATCATTTTGACAAAGACTTGCACCCCCGCGCGATCGCACAGTTGCAAGCATTCTCGATGTTGCGACCACCAAGTTTCGCCGCTGACGCTGGGCAATTTCACGTCCATCCCCACTGAGTCGAGATAGGGCAAAAGCGAGTGTAACTGTTTCGGTCGGTGTCCCCCCGTTTCCAGATAAATGGGCAATCCCGTTACGTGGCGGACTTGGGGCAAAAACTCGATTAAAAATGGCGCTTGCAACAGCGGTTCGCCTCCGGTCAGGCTGATGCTATCGTGCAAGCCAGGGACGTTTTGCCATCTCACCCACTCCAACAGTCGATCTAGGGTCGCGGGATTATTCTGCGTCTGGAAATCTCGCCTTCCGGGAGTCTGTTCGATGCGACAGGTATCGGGAATGTGCCAAGTATGGGCGCTATCGCAAAAGTGACAGCGCAGGTCGCAACGGGCAAATCGGATAAAGATTTGTCGGGTTCCGATGTCGATTCCTTCCCCTTGAATGGCGGAAAATAGTTCGATCAGTTTGGCGGTGGATGGCATGGGGATGTTTGCTCGAACGGGCGATCGATTGCAATGCCAATAGAAACGACGCGCGCTCGGGAAGGAGATCCGAAGGCGCGATCGCTCCGATGGCAAGATAGTTATATTATTATGGTATGCCACCCATTGTTCCCTGGGCGATCGAACCAATCAAATCGGGGGAATTCGACTCCCCCCGCGCTCGATAGATGGCTATCGTGCGAATTGGCTATTTAGCCAAACCCGCCAGAATCCTCCGCTTCAAATCTTGGATTGAAGCGAGAG
>CAYQUF010000094.1:0-18416 GCA_964420595.1 uncultured bacterium | reverse complement strand
GATGGCGAGGGATTTATGCCGCAGTTGCCCCATTCCCTGGAATTGTTGGAGGTGCGACAAGTCGAGCAAGAGGTGTTTTTGCACTATCGCGTTCGACGGTAGCACTCAAGCGGCGTGTTGTTTCGAGACCCGTTGCGATAGCTCGATAATGCCGCGATCGTCACAGCAATCTCGCATAGGCTCTAGCCCCTGGGAAACCTTGGTATCTCTATCTTGCGATAGATATCGTCCGACCGACAATTGCAGATTGGAGCATTTTCGAGCTTCATAAAAATTAAGATCTCCCTCGATCGGTAGTGGATGCTCCCCCCAACATTTTCCTAAGTTAAGAGTAGAGCGATGAAAAATCGTATTGACTGAACTAAATCACGGAGATCTGATTATGACGACTACCAATCCGAATCCAACCGATAACCAACAAAAGCCCAATCCTCATTACGACCCGAACTTGGTTCCGTCCGAAGTTGGCGCGCGCAAGCAACGGGAGCAAGAGGAATTTCTGGAACAACCCAATCCCGAACCCGAACAAAAAGCTTCAGATAGCATCGATACCCGCGAAGGTTATACCGTAGACAAAGAAGGGAAACTCAACAACTTCGCGATCGAACCGGAAATGTACGTGAACGAACCCGGCGACCTGCGTCCGAAAGAAGAAGCACTCGAAGCCGAACGCGAACAAGAACGCGAAGAAGTGCAAGAAGTGGACGAGCAAGGCAAATTGACGATGGAAGAGGATCGTCGCGGTGAAGGACCCGGTATTTTCTAATCAACTGAACCCCATAAACCCGGACATTTTCAGTCCGGGACATACCATTAATCAACCGATAATGCTGGCGGGACAACCCCGTCAAATTTTTTTATTCCTTCTCCCCATCTCCCAATTCTTGATCTAAGTCAAGGATCTCTCCTCCTCCCCCGCCTACAGTAAAGCTAGATGCGATAGGAACCACTCAGGAGGAACGCGCCATGTCCATGTATTGCAGCCAATGCGAACAAACTGCCGGCGGACAAGGATGCCATCAGTGGGGAGCTTGCGGTAAAAGCCCCGAAGTCGATGCCCTACAAGACTTGCTATTATACTGCTTGCGCGGTTTGGGACAAGTGGCGATTCGCGCGCGCCAACTCGGAATCGATACCGACGAAGCGGACGGCTTCACCGGCGAAACCCTATTCGCGACCCTCACCAACGTCAACTTCGACCCCGATGATTTCATTAATTATATCCATCGCGCGATCGCCCTGCGGGAAGACCTCAAACAACGCATCGATGCGATTTCCCCCAATGCAGACTGGTCGCCGGTGGCGCGTTTCCAACCCAGCCGCGATTTTGACGAACTGGTCGAATCCGGTCGGGAGGTCGAATATCGCTTCATCAGCCAATCGTCTCGCGATGTCGATATCTTCTCGCTGAAACTGACGATTATCTACGGACTCAAAGGCATCGCCGCCTATGCCTTCCACGCGCGGGAATTGGGACAGACCGACGATCGCGTGGATGCCTTCTTCCACGAAATTTTAGCCGATTTGGATCGCCAAGATCTCAGCTTAGAAGATTGGGTCAATCGAGCCTTAAAAGTCGGCGAAATCAACCTGCTAGCGATGGAACTGCTCGACGCCGGGAATACAGGAACTTACGGTCATCCCGTTCCCACCCCCGTTCCCCTCAATCCAAAACCGGGAAAAGCGATTCTCGTCTCCGGTCACGACCTCAAACTCCTCGAAGCCTTACTGCAACAAACCGTCGGCAAAGATATCGCCATCTACACCCACGGCGAAATGCTTCCGGCTCACGGCTATCCCGGCTTAAAGCAAACCTATCCCCACCTCTACGGACATTACGGGACGGCGTGGCAAAACCAAACCCGGGAGTTTGCCGAATTTCCCGGTCCGATTGTCATGACCACCAACTGCTTAATGCCACCTCGCAATTCTTACAAGGATCGGGTGTTTACCCTCGGTCCGGTGGGATGGCCCGGTTTGACCCATCTCGATAACGATGACTTTACTGCGGTTATCGACATGGCGTTGGCAATGCCGGGATTTGAAACGGAAGCCGAACCGCGTCAGGTGATGACCGGATTTGCTCGCAATGCCGTTCTCGGGGTCGCCGATGAGGTGATTGCAGCGGTGAAGCGAGGCGATATCCGTCACTTCTTCTTAGTCGGCGGTTGCGATGGTGCCAAACCCACCCGCAGTTACTACAGCGAATTCGTGGAAAAAGTTCCGCAAGATTGCGTGGTGCTGACCCTTGCGTGCGGTAAGTTCCGCTTCTTCGACAAGCAGTTAGGCGACATTGGCGGCATTCCTCGGTTAATGGATGTGGGTCAGTGCAACGATGCCTATTCGGCAATTCAAATTGCCCTAGCACTGGCGAATGCGTTTGAGACTGACGTGAATCAGCTCCCGCTGTCGATGGTGCTGTCGTGGTACGAGCAAAAAGCGGTAGGAATTTTACTGACGCTGCTGTATTTGGGCATTCAAAATATCCGCCTGGGTCCGACCCTCCCGGCATTTATTTCGCCTCGGGTGTTCGAGCTACTGTCACAAAAATATCACCTCAAGGCGATCGCGACGCCGGATGAAGATTTAGCGGCGTGTTTGGCGAATGGGTAATCGAGTCTAGATAGACCAACCGCATCTTGTCGATCCCCTTCCCATGGTGGGAGGGGATTTTTTTAGCAACTTTATATGCAGTCCGGTTGTAGGCTTCCTATTTTATGGGAAGGTGAGCATTGCTAGTGTTCGGGGATCGGCTCCATTGTCAATCGAGCGGCAATTCTCACCCTACCGTTGGACTTGCATGAAGTGTGAAGTTATTAACTGGATTCCATAGTTAAACCCGATTCTAGACTTTTCTGCCCCTCTCCGTGTCCTCTGTGCCGCTGTAGTTCGATATTTCCCTCGTGTGGTGGAGTTAGGACGGGAATGATTTCGTTACGTTTGAACTAGAAGGAGTCGCTACAATTCTCATCTCATCTATGTTTGAACGCAAACTTTTACCAGGGTGCTTGACGATCGCGAGTTTCGTTCTTGGTGGCTTAACGCCATTAGTAACGGCTTCAGAAGCATCCGCACAGTCCGATTCAAATTTCACCGATTTACCGGAAAGTCATTGGTCGCAAGATTGCGTGTCGCGATTGGTCGAAAATGGGATTATTAACGGCTATCCCGATAACACGTTTCGACCGGATCGTCCCGTTAGTCGTGCCGAATATGCGGCAATTGTGGCAACGGCATTTCCCAATGTCGAGCCAGAACGAGAAGGGAAGGAGTTCTCAGACGTTCCCTCGGATCGTTGGGCGTCTGATGCCATTCAAAAGACGTATCGCAGAGGATTCTTATCGGGATATCCCGATGGAGAATTTCAGCCGAATCAAGATATTCCCCGCGTCCAAGCATTTGTGGCATTAGCAAGCGGACTGAACTATTCGGTGGAAGATCCGGCAACGGAAGTTCTCAATTCAGCTTATGTAGACGCCAATCGCATTCCCAATTACGGACGCGACCAAATTGCGGCGACGACGCAGAAAAATATTGTCATCGAACCGCCTCAAGAAAATGCGCCACAACTGTTTAATCCCGATATTAACACCACGCGATCGCAGGTTGCAGGGGCAATTTGTCAGGCAAAATATGACTCGGAACTCGTCCCCTCGAATTATGTTGCAGAGCCGAATCTCTATCAAACCAAATCCGTAACGGCTGAATCTGGCAATGTTGAAGCAGAACTCTTTTACCAGATTTATCCGGTCGATTCGGACAGTCAGAATTTAGGCAATGCTCGATTGCACATCGATCGCAATGGCGAACGGAAATTGAATCAAGGATTGGAAGAACTTCCCGTTTCGTTCGTGCAAGGCGTGCAACTGCAATTAAAAGACTTGAATAGCGATGGCGAACCGGAAGCGATCGCAAACTTGCAAGAATCCGGACCGCAAGATTTGTGTTGCGTCAATTCGCAGATCTATCGTTACGCTCCGTCTGAGGAGGAATACGAACAAGCGGTTGCCAAAAATTGGAACTTCATCAACGAACAGAATGACGGCTATTACATCAAAGATGCAGATGACGATGGCAATCTAGAGTTTCATAGTTTGAATACTCGATTCCGGACTGTCTTTAGCAGACCGCTCCAAGTCCCCTATCTGCTTCCGAAACAAATTTTTGAATACCGTCAAGGTGAGTTAGTCAACGCGACTGAGGAGTATCCCAACCCAATCGATCGCGATGCTTATAACTTGTGGCAACAAGCACAAGAGTTTAGCGAAACGGAAGATGCACCGTATCCAAAATTGAAAACGGCGTTGGCAGGTTATCTCGCCGAAAAATACGTACTCGGCGAATCGGAAGAAGGTTGGCAAAATGTTCGGAAGCTGTATCAAAAAGGCGATCGCACTGAATATTTTGATGAAGTCTACACCTTTCTGCGAGAACAAGGTTACGTCAATTATTCGTAACGTCGTCCCCTAAAACTTCCGGTTGATGAAGAAAGAGGCGCGATCGCTCGCGTCTCTTTTCCGTACAATCTTAAACGTACTCTAATTCGGCAGAAAACTGTTTGTGCCGATAAGTTTGCTGGCACGGTAACGGTTGCTCGATAAACCAATGCTGGCAACCTTGCGGCGAGAGAGACGAAACTTGACTTCCCGTACTTTCAAACCCACCGTGCATGCAAATGCCACCGGTATGGTCGCGCAAAATTGACTTGGCGGTTTCGAGGGTAAACGACCCTTGCTGTTGCTGGCAAAGGGTTCGCACTCGACCTTCTCTCGAATTCGGCGAAATCTCAACATAACCGCCTTCAGAAAAGAGTTCGGCAAAGTCAAAGTCTGCTTCGCTCGCACACCAACCTCGCGAAATCGCATCTGGAATTAAATCGGGATGGCGGAGATCTCCAGCATTGCGAATGCTCAAATTATTTGAAATCGATCGCGTGCCGCGTTTGACGTTTTCGGCAACCCAATATTTGCCAGCCGTTTCTAACACCCAAGCTTCCCTCGGATCGGCAATAATAAATGAGTTGTGGTAGTTCATCGGGAAGGCTTCGGCACAGATGCCCCCTTGTCCGTGGCGATCGAGCAACTCTACAATCGTATCGAGGGCAGATCGCGCGGTTTTGCCTCGCTCCAATCCCAGTCGGACTAAATCCATCCCCAACAGTCCCGTTTCGGCGTAAGATTCGGTCGTCCAAACGGCTTCATTGCCAATGACCACGCCGCACTCGTTGGCTCCCATTTCCGCTCCCCACATCCATCGCGGTTTGGAGAGAATAACGGCTAGGGTTTGCTCGACTTGAGGAATTTCGAGATAGGTACATTGCACGGTTTCGCCAGGAGCGTGAGTTTTGGCGGGGATGGCGATAACGTCTTGAATTTCCCCTTGAGGGCGATCGCTATTTTTTCCGAAGATAATATCGCTGTTTTGGGTCGCGTCGTTAAGCGCTACAAAGGTATCGCACATGGTTGAAGTTTGAAGGAAAACTGCATTGGTTCAAATGTTAGCTCGAACGCCAGGGTTTTGACGTCGAGCTTGTATGCGTCAGATTGCATTGATTACGTTCTCTGATAACCGTAATACCAGCGATTTGGGGTCGATCCGATATTGACAACGGTATGGCGAACCCGAGCTGGAATCAGAATTTCTTCGCCAATACTCGGATAAATCTTCTTACCTTCCATTTCCACTTCGATTTCTCCCTCGGCGAGCATCACCACTTCATCGGTGTTGTGGACGAAGTCTGCCCAAACCTGACCGGGAGGATCGTTGAAGACCCCAAAGCTGAATCCTCGATCTGCCCAGTTTTGGCGAACTTGAGTAGGCTCTACAGTTGTCATGGCTATTACACAATTCTCTAACTTTTATCATTTAATTATTATAATCCTGTAAATCAAAAGCAACCCACGATCGCGCGATCGTGGAACCGTATAAATTCTGTTGCAATCTAGTGGTAAAATGGTATAACTTTACTACACCATTCTGATAGATGGTTGGAACTGAATGCGATCGCCCGCCCGTTTAAAACCATGTTGCGATTCAATGCCCTGAAGTTCGTTCTTCTCTTGGCGAATCTGTTAACCCCGACCCTCACCCAAGCCCAAGTTGTGCCGGACAATACCCTTCCGGTGGATTCGACCGCGAGCGTTGAGGGCAATACCTTCGCGATTGAAGGGGGAACTAGGCACGGGCAGAATTTATTTCACAGTTTCGAGCAATTTTCAGTTCCGACCGGCGCCACCGCATTATTCAATAACGCTGTAGACATCGATCGCATTATCAGTCGCGTCACGGGCAGTTCGATCTCCAACATTGACGGTCTGATTCGTGCTAGCGGTCGAGCCGATTTATTTCTACTCAATCCCAACGGCATCGTGTTTGGCGAAAACGCACAATTGGATATGGGCGGCTCCTTTATTGGAACGAGCGCTCGGGGAATACAATTTGCCGACGGAACTGCATTTGAGGCGAGTCCGACCGGAAACCCGTTGCTGACGGTGAGCGTTCCGGTGGGGTTGCAGTTCGCTCGAACGCCAGGTGGCGTGACGGTGAATGCTCAAACTCCCGGGTTACGGGTCGATCCCGGACAGACTTTAGCGCTGATTGGCGGCGAGGTGAAGCTCAACAACGGCATTCTGACGGCGCAGTCGGGAACGATCGCCTTGGGAGCCGTTGGCGAGAATTCCGGCAATTCCCCCTCGGTCAGTTTGACCCAGACGGGGACTGGATGGCAATTCGGCTATGACGGGGTGGGAAATTTTGCCGATATTCGCCTGTCGGGTCGCTCGGTTGTGGATGCGAGCGGGATCGGGGGTGGCGAGATTCGACTGCGGGGTCGTCATGTCACCTTGACAAACGAGGCAGCGTTGGTGGCGAATACCCTCGGAAATCGTCCCGGTCGAGGCATCGCGATCGCGGCTGAAACGTTCTCTCTCCAGGAGAATGCGGCGGTTTCGACGATAACCTTGGGAAGCGGTGCGGCGGGCAATCTCAGCCTTGAGGCGGCGGAAATCGTGGAACTGAGGAGCGATCGCCCCTTTAGTACAATTCTATTCAAACTACTGACTCGGGCGATCGAACCGAACGACCTGCGCGGCGGATTATTTACCGTCAGTTTTGGGACTGGCGATGCGGGCGATATCTCCATTCAAGCCGATCGCCTCTTACTCGATCGCGGTGCGGCGGCACTATCGACAACCGCCGTTAGCGGTGCGGGGGGCGATATCGAGGTTTCGGCAGGCGAGTGGGTTCGCCTGTCGGATGCTGGCTTGGTCAGTGGGACGGCAACGCCGAAAGCGTCAGGGGATATCGCAGTCACGACCGGACGACTTCAGGTTCTCGACGGTGCGTTAATCGGAACGGCAACTCTCGGACAAGCTCGTAGCGGCAATATCGATATTTCTGCTTCCGAATCGGTGGAGCTGGTAGCTGCCGAGAACATTACGGTTGGGGAAGTCCCTGGATTAGACATTATCGGTTTCGGAATTAGCAGCTTGTCCTCCCTCAGTTTGGGGTCGGGAGCGGGGGGCAATATTCATATTAAAACTCGACGCTTGAGCATTCGCGACGGCGCCAATCTTGATAGCGGTACTTTTGCTCGTGGAGACGGCGGCAATATCGCAATTAATGCTTCAGAAATGGTCGAAGTTGCCGATTTTAGATCGCTCGATACATCGATCCCTCTCAACTCAGATAACACGTATAGCGTGATTATGGCTCGAAGCGGAGGGACGGGGAATGCTGGAGATATTTCGATCGACACGAGACGATTGGTCGTTCGAGGTGGGGGGCAGATTCAAACTGTCACTGTTAATTCAGGTTCGGGGGGAAACTTAGACATTCGCGCGTCCGAATCCATCGACCTGATTGGATCTTCGACGAATTCGAGGCGGACGAGCGGCTTATACAGTAGTGCATCGTCGGACGTCAATCGGAAGATGACCGGAACGGGGGATGCGGGAAATATTCGCATTGAAACTGGAGAATTATCGGTGCGAGATGGCGCGCAAGTCAGCGTTCGGTCAGTCAGTGACAGCCAAGCCGGAAACATCGACCTGCAAGTCGATCGCCTGTTGCTCGATCGCGGCATTTTGACCGCCGAAACCCGGGGTGGAAATTCAGGAAATATTGACGTGCGATCGCGCCAAATCCGCTTGCAAAATCGCAGCCAGATCCGCACCAATACCGGCAATTCCATCGGAGGTAATATCACAATTGACACCGACACCCTCACCGCGTTCGGAAATAGTGATATCACTGCCAATGCCATCCGAGGCACGGGCGGTCGCGTCACCATCGACGCCCTCGGAATTTTCGGAACTCGATTTCGCCCCCACCTCACCCCCCGCAGCGACATTACCGCCACATCCGACCTCGGGGCACAGTTTGACGGCTTGGTCGAACTCAAAACCCCCGACCTCGATCCCCAAGCCGGACTGGTGCAATTAGCCACCCGACCGACCGAACCGCCTCCCGTGGTGGGTGGGTGTCAGTCTGTGGCAGATGCAATTCAACTGGTGTATGTCGGACGCGGCGGCTTACCTCCCGACCCGGCGCAAGTTCAGCTCCACCAACCCCTGTGGGAAGATTGGCGTCCGCTTCAACGACAAAGAGGGGGAGTCGAACCCGAGACACAATTGCAATCCAATCGTATGCTGGTGGAAGCTGAAGGATGGGTAAGACGGGCAGACGGTCGCATTCTCCTAATTTCAGAGTCTCCTGCCGCGACCCCAGCGAACTTGAGATTAAATGGGAGTGGATGTCACCACGGGTTTGAGGGGTTCGATTAGCCACTCGCGACGCTTCCATCAATGGCGGGAGATCGAGCGGGTCGAACGATACATTTGACTGCTACCGCGCGATCGCGCCTGGATCGCTCGGCGTTTTGCCTTCCCGCATTTTTCTAATCCTGCGTTTTTTGTCTTTCCGTTTGTTGGCTTAAAAAATCATTTTTAAACTGTCTCATGTTTCGAGGTCATCGCATTGTTGCTTCTTTCTCGTCCGCCCTGCGGTTTTTAGGGCTGATGGCATTGGGGATCGCCCTTGCTTTCAGTACCTCCCTCATGCCGATCCGATCGCAATCTCCCTCTGCCACCCCGATCTCCCAGGAATTTATCCGTATTTTTGCCGGATCGCCGCCGTTGGAGATGCAGCGGGGAAAGGATCTCTATCAAGCCGGACGATTTGCCGAAGCCGCCGCGTTTTGGGAAGCCGCCGCTCAAGCATGGCAGGACGATCCGGTCAATCTGGCGCTGGCGTTGAATTACCTGTCGCTAGCGCGGCAGCAGCTCGGACAGTGGCAGGCTGCCCAACAAGCGATCGCAGAGAGTTTGGAGGCAATCTCGCAAATTGGCTCGACCCACGATCGCACCCAAGTTCTCGCCCGCGCCCTCTCCACTCAAGCCCGCCTTCAATTGACTCTGGGACAAGAACAAGCGGCGTTAGAAAACCTGCAACGAGCCAGCGAAGCCTACAACCTGATCGGCGATCGCATCGGGGCAATCGGCACTCGGGTGAATCAGGCACAGGTGTTGCAGCAATTGGGACGCTATCGCCAAGCGTGGAAACTCCTGGACGGGGTGCGAGTCCAATTAGCCGAACAACCGCCCGAGATTCAGGCGACGGGTTGGCTGAGTTTGGGGAACACCCTGCGGGCGATCGGCGATTTTCAACAGTCGTGGGAAACGCTTCAGAACGGATTAACTGCCCTCGACGGGTGGGATCGCTCCACCCATGAAATGCGGGCTCAATTCTTTCTGAGTTTGGGGGATACGGCACAAGCGTTGGGCGATCGCGAGAAGTTGCGCCAACCTCCCGCGATCGGTCAGGATCGGGCGATGTCGGACGTATTTCGCTCCTGTCGTCAGGGGTCGATTGCCGGAAGCAATGCCTTGGGACTGTACCGACAGTCGATTTTGTGCTACGACAATTCTGCCAAATTTACCCATTCTTCCAATACTCGAATTTATGCCGACTTGCATCGCGCCCAGGTCAATCTCAAGATTTTAGACACCCGAGAATGGCAACCCCAGTGGTCGGAGTCCGCACGGGCGATCGCGCGATTGCAACCTCAAATCCGCAACACGCTGCCGAGGTTAGCCTCGGGTCAAACGATCGCCAGCGCTCGGATTCAATGGGCGCGAAACGAACTGCAATTTCAAAAATGGCAAGACCGTCACGGGGGCGAATTTAAGATTGAGGCGACGCGGAGCGACGATCCCCCGGAGATGGAGTCGATGTTAAAGTCGGCGATCTCCACCTCGCAGGCACTCGACGACAAGCGTACCATCGCCCAAGCCAACGGCTATTTAGGACAGTTTTACGAATGGCAGCGGAATTGGACGAAAGCCGCCGAATACACCCGCAAGGCGATCGCTCAATCGGATCGGATCGAAGCCATCGATCTCGCTTACCAATGGCAGTGGCAACTCGGGCGCATCCTGAAGCAATCCGGTCGCACTGAAGCCGCGATCGCCGCCTACCAAAATGCCATCAATTCCCTGCAAGACGTGCGTCAGGCGCTGGTGAGCGTGGATCTCAATTTAGAAGCGATTCACTCGGAATTGCCGTTCGACTTTCAAGATCGCGTCGAGCCGGTCTACCGCGAATTCATCGATTTATTGCTGGCTAGCGATCGCCCCGATTCCCTACCTACGGCGGTGGCGGCGATCGAACTGTTTCGCTTGGCAGAACTCGAAAGCTTTTTAAAATGCGACCTGCCCAACAAATTTCACTGGCAGCAACCGATCAAGCAAGTCGGCGCGTCGCGAGACTTAACCCAAGAAAAACTGAATGAAATCCATCGGCGCGATCCCAAAGCCGCCGTGGTCTATCCGCTACTGTTAAAAGATCGCATTGCCACGATTATCGCCTTCCCCGATGGCAGTCTCGACCATTTCATTTATCCGGTCGATGGCGATAAAGCCGAGCAGGTCTTCTATACCCTCCGCCAAGACTTAGAAGGTCACAACCCAGCCCATCGCATCAGACGCAGCGCCAGTTTGGTCTATGAGTGGTTGCTCGCCGCCGCCGAGTCGCAACTGGAGAAATACGACATCGAAACCCTCGTCTTCGTTCCGGACGGATCCTTGCGCAATATCCCCATGGCGGCACTGTACGACAAAGCCGACGGGGAATATCTGGTCGAACGCTACGGGATTGCCTTGTTGCCTCGGTTGCTGCAATTGGATCTCGACAGTTCCGAAGGGGTCGTTCCCAGCATCTTACCGGCAGGGAGTACCAATGCCAGTCCGCCAGAATTTCCCGAGCCGATTCCGAGCGTGGCGCAAGAAGTGCAGCGCATCCGAGCGTTGATGCCCGGTCGCGATTTGCTGCTCGATCGCGATTTTACCTGGTCGAAGTTACAGCAGCATTTCGTCTCTTCCTCTCCCGGTGGGGTTCACATTGCCACCCACGGCAAATTCAGCTCCGATCCCAAACGCACCTACTTGATCGATTACAAGAACGCTCGGTTGAGTTTGGATGGCTTTAGCGAGTTTTTCCGATTGAACCACCGTAAATTGGATTTACTCGTCCTTAGTGCCTGCGAAACGGCGCAAGGGGATAACCGAGCGATTTTAGGACTCGCCGGAATTGCCATCCAATCGGGAGCGCGCAGTACGATCGCCGGGTTGTGGCAAATTGACGACACCAGTACGGTGCCGTTGATGATTCGGTTTTACGAGCAGTTAAAACGTCCGGGCAATACGAAGGTGCAAGCCCTGCGCCACGCCCAAGTGGAGAGCATGAGCGATCGCGGACATCCCTCGTGGTGGGCACCCTACGTAATCGTGGGCAATTGGCGTTAAGGCAACGCTAACGAGATGGAGCGGGACTGCGCACCCGCCGGTCTTGGAGGTCGGGGAGGACGTTGATGTATTGGGTCAACCAACTGTTGGCTGAGTCGAGGACGACGCCATCGTCGCTGGCAACGGCGAGGTTGAAGGCACGTTGAATCCAGTTAACGGCGAGATCGTAGCGTTTGAGATCGAAATATAGCTGCCCCAGTCGCAGGGCAATATTGGCATTGTCGGGATCGGCTTCGATCGCCCGTTCCCAAATGGCGATCGCCTCGGCGCTAAGATCGCGATCGCTATAGAGTGCCCCCAAGAGAATGTCGCGTTCGGTGCCCGTATAGTTCTGTTCGATCGCTTCTTCTCGCTGTCGGACTGCTTCGATTTGGTCGGCATAGAGCAGGGGGAAACGGACGCGATCGCTGGCGATGATTTCGCCGTTTTCGTCCCGCGCGATCGCTTTGAGGGTGTAGGTATTGCCGTATTGCAGGGGCGGAAGATCGTCGGGGTAATCCAGTTCGGTCGCTTCGAGGGGATCGCTCGTCCATTGCAGTTGGTACCCACTCAGCCAAATCGTGTAGTGGGCGGCGTCGGGGACGGCTTGCCAGCGCAATTGCGGTCGGCGCGATCGGATCGAACTGCGAGGGCTGAGAATAAACACTTTACGATTGCCGCCGCGCGGGACGATAATCGGTTCGTTGTCGTCGCCTATGCGTTCGCCATCGGCAGGGGGCGGACACAGTTGGTTGATCGATCTCGACATTCGGGCTGAGAGCCTTACGGTTTCGCCGTTGGCGTGACATTGAAGGCGCGCGCGGCTATTGGCACCGACGGAAATGAGGTCGCCTTGGCACAGTTGGGCACTCGGGCGCAGGGGGGCGACCAACCGCTCTTGAGCGAGGCGTTCGTATTGCACCTCCCCCTCGACCGAAATCGAGATTGCCATGGGGACGCAGCTATTGTTATTGGCTTCAGCCGGGATCGCGGTGGAGACCATCCCAAAGGTCGATAGGGCAAAAGCGAGTAGAATTCGATTCGTTTTCATACCACTGGGTGACAATCACTAACGGCAAGTTCTCTAATTGAGGGCATCGACCGATCGCCGTGCATTCGGTTCAATATGGCGTTGGAACTCAAAAGGGTTCGGGGCGCGAGATCGATCGGGGAGGCTTGCGGGACAACCTCGGGCTAACGTTCGGATTCGAGATCGCCGCGCAAGCGTTCTATCCCCATGTCCAGCCATTTGCCTTGTTCGCTGGCTAGATAGGGAGAGGCATAGGTCACGCACTCTTCCCATTGTCGGGTCGAAGATTTTTGCAGTTTGTCGCGAACTTGAGCGAGCAGGCAGTGAGCGGGAGCGCTATTGGGACGCAGCTCGATCGCCCGTTCCAATTTTTTCTCGGCTTTGAGGGGGTTGCCTTGCTCGAGCAATGCCCAACCTTGATTTTTCAGGATAGAAGATTCGACGTATTGGAGATCCTCGGATCCTTGTAGCCCGCTCGGGACATCCCCTCGGTTCGGGGTGTCGTCGCTCTCGGGATTGACGTGCTGCCACGCTCGGGCTAAGTAATATTGAGCCGTTTCGTAATCTTGTTGTTTGATGGCAATGTAGCCCAAATTGTTGAAGGCAGGGGCAGCCAGGACGGCGCGATCGCGCGTGGCTTGTTGAAACTGCGATCGGGCACAGTCCCAATCCTGCTGTTCGAGACACACGTCGCCGAGGGTATAGTGGGCAACTTCCTTATTCGGTTGCAGCCGCAGCGTCCAATCTAAGAACGCTTCAGCGGTGTCTAAATGCCGATCTCGCCGGTCGGACTCCGGTTGGGGCAGTTCCATCCGCGCTTGCTCGAACGCCTGAAACCCGCGCGTATAGAGATAGCTAGCCAGGTAGGGTCGCAAGCCGAAAAATAATCCCAACCCCGCGATCGCCGTGGCACCCGCCACCGACAGTTTCAACCGATGGGAGTTGGCGCGGCGCACCCATTTGAGGACGAGCAAGCTACTGGGGGTGAGCCGTTCCACCAAAGCCCGAGCCGTTTGGGGGCGTCCGCCGGGAAAGGGTGCCATCAGGTCGTCGATGAGATCCGCCACGACGGGGGAGACGTGTTTGGCGCGATCGCGCCATTGCAGGCGACCCGATTTGGGATCCTGCGGGAGTTGAGTGGGGGAGCAACCCGCCAGCAGGTACACGAACGTCCGCCCCAAGGCAAAGAAGTCCGATTGGGGAACCGCTTTGCCTTCGACTTGCTCGGGAGGGGAATACCCGGCTGAGGTAATCGCCGTGATTCCGGCAATTTCGGCAATGTCCTGCGCCCACCCGACTTTGGCTAAGTAGGTCATGTCGAGTTCTCGCACGGAACCGAAGTCGATTAACACCAATTGCCCGTTGGGTTTGCGCACGAGGTTGGCGGGTTTGATATCTCGGTGGAAGAAGCCGTTTTCGTGAACGCACTCGAGAATTTCTGCCATTTGGCGCAACCAGTCGAGGGCGGTGGCTTCTGAAATTCGCCCGTGCTGCTCGACCCACCGCTGCAAGTCGATGCCTTCAATTTTCTCCATAATCAAACCATGGAGTTCCTCCCCGTCCGGAAGCTCCATGGCGAAGTGACCTTCGGGTTCGGTTTTGGGAATGCCCGAATGGTCGAGAGACATCAAGGCGATCGATTCTCGCTCGAGCAGTTCGATGCGTTTGGGTTGATTGTCCTTAATCAGTTTGAGGACTCGGGGCAAAATGCCGTCATCGACGTTCCACAATTCGGTGGAGTGCCTGGGATCGAGCGAGCGCAGGGGTTCGACCAGCCGATACCGATCCACGACCAGCAGGGGAGTTCCACAGGATTGACAGAACTCCCGCTCGTCGGGGTTGTGCCGTCGGACACAGCGAGGGTTGGGACAGTAGCTCACGACTCAGGTACCTAGATCGGCAGTCGGCGGTCGAGCAATCGAAATTGCGGGGTTAGGCGAGGGTCGCCTCGGCGTTGAGGGCAGCCTGTTTGTTCAGGTATTTCTTCACAATTGGCTGCACGGTGAACAAGATGGTCTTGGAGCGACCTTTGTCCGATTGAACGTTTTGTTCGAGCAGCGATCGCTGTTTGAGCGATTCGAGGGCTTCGATCAGTTCGGAGGGACTGCCCGAGGGGACGATGGTGGCTTCGAGCAGTTGCTTGAAAGACAGTCCTTCGTCTTCGCCCGCGATCGCTTGCAGGATTTGCCGTTCGAGTTCCGAGAGGCGATCGAAGTGTTCTTCGAGGGGGATGTCGTCGATCAAGACGGTGTTGAGGTCTTTAAATTGAGCGACATCGCCGCCGAACAGTTCTTTGATGGTCTGGCAGATCAGTTTGATTTTGAGGGGGTGACCCCGGTAGGTGTCGATCAGCCAGTTCCATTCTTCTTCGCCGCTCAAGCCTTCGGCGGTGAGGACTTCGCGGGCTTCCTCTTCTTGCAGTCCGCTCAGTTGCAGCGATCGCGCCGGTTGGGTCTGTCCTTGCAGGCGGCGCACGTCGATGGGGCTTTCCCAGCCGACGAGGACGAAGCAGCTCTTGTGCGGTTCTTCCCCAATCCGCCGCAGCAGCAAGCCGTAGTCTTCGTAGCCTTCGCGATAGGAACCGAAGCGATCGCCGCGACGCAGGACTTGTTCGAGGTCGTCGAGAACGACCAAGCAACGATGTTCGCGCAGGTAATCCATCAGGCGCGAGATTTTGTCGTTGATGTTATCGGGGAATTCTTGGCGACCGACAAAGAAGGTTAGGAGGCGATCGACGAGTTCCCCAGCCGATGGCGCGTGGTAAATTGACTGCCAAATGGCGCGATCGAAGTCGTTTTTGACCTCGTCGGCGAGCCGGGAGGCGAGGAAGGTTTTGCCGATTTCTGCCAGTCCCGCAATGCTGACGAGGCGGCAGCGATCTTCGACGACCCAGTCTTTGAGGGTTTCGAGTTGGTCGGCACGACCGTAGAAGCCAAACGACACATCCGGCGCGCCGTCGAGATCGTAGCGGGGAGCCGGACGTTGAGGGGTCGGCGGGATGGTAATGGGTTTGCCTTCCGCACCGGCTTGTGCCTCTTGATAGCGGGTGCGCAACATTTGTTGCAGCTTGTTCAGCTTCACCGGACCGCGACCTTGAATTTCGAATTTTTGGTAAACCTGACTGAGTCGCTGGCGGACGGCTTCGGGTTTGATGCCCAACTGCTGGGCGATCGAAGGAATATCGTGTCCTTCAACGGCTAGGATTAGCGCCTCGCGTTCGGCTTTCGAGACATCGCGACGCAGGGCTTCAATTTGAACGAATTCTCTGAGATTTTGGTTGTTCGACATAATGACACTGATTTTTGTAAGTTACGGTTGGTGGTTTGCGTGCTGCCAGGATAAAACTGAAAGTGCAGCGCGGGATCGAATGGATATACTTTAATGTCCATCATAGACGAAGTTTTGCAAACTACCCCCCATGCGGATTCCTGCTTTTAGTGATGTCACGGAGAGGAACCTTTGATTTTGTCCGTGCAAAACCAAACCCATACTCGATTGGACATCTCACAGTTAAAGTATATCCCGTGATTTAAGTCAAGTAAAGCTCTGGCGAGATGGAAGTATCATAGCACTCCTCCTGAATTTCCAATTTTTCAACTTTGTTCAACCTTCCCTGAAAGGATATATACGCCGAATCCCCCACCAGGAGGGTTCGGAAGGAACGAATCTCGCTGCGACCATCTATCGATGGCGAACGTCGAACCCTAAACTGTCATCCGGTCGGATAAACAGCCTCAAACTTAACTAAAGTTTTAGCTAAGTCGGCGATTGCTATTTGTACCATTTCTGCTACCATCCGTCGATAACTGCTTTTACGGGCGGTCGATTGGCGATTTTTATCGATTGGATCGAGCGGGCGATCGCGCGGGGGAATGAATGAGAGCGATCGCCGACTCAGATCGCGAAGGCGATACTCGAAGTACCGACCTTCAGGGAGACTGGCGGGATTTTCATTTTGTGTTTGAGGATAAATTTTAAGGAATTGCAACCTCGCTGTCACATTTTAAAGTGGGTGCAATTAATCGCTGATTCGTTTTAGAGAAATTTTATCTAGAGCTGCGTCAGTCATTGCTGGAAACTGCGAATTTGTTCTGGCTTTCGATCTAGATAAGAGTTTTGGATTTGGCTGAACTCGCGTTTGCCTCAAGGAATGAAGGTGACTAACCTGCTATTTTCATTGTAATCGCTGGAGATTCCGTCGGCGAGGGTGGCGAATCTAATTACAAAAATCAATACAAAGTAACGTGAGAATAGTGTTTTATCAATGCGATCGCACAGGCGATCGCTTGTCCCGTGCCATCCTGCAATCCGTACGTATTCTTATTTAAATTGTAGAAGAAAAAATTAACTTGCGCGATCGTACGTAGGCAAGAGGTTGTCAGTTTTGCTTGGTTTAGGGCGATCGGATTGTCTCCGTAATTCCACATAGGCTTTACACTAACTTTAATTGCCATCCGAAAACCTACGGATTTTTGAGAAATTTGCGCCTAAGTGGGTTGACTTACTCATGGCTCGGGTATAGAAAGGATTTAACAGATACTTTCATCAGCTCAATGCTGATCCATACATTGAAATGTATTGTCTGTCAGCGAGCATTGCTTGAATGCAATGGATAAATTGGCAGATATTTACAAATGTAAAGATCGGCAAGTCTCCCGTAAAAACTGTCCGAATCTCCAGACAGAAGCCATAGAGAAGGATAAAAAACTCTCGGTCAACAACGCCACCTTCTCCTCGCCAAACCCGTTCGAATCCCGTCCCCGTCAGAGGTGCATCCCATGTTTTCTTGGTTAAATCGCGTTCGGTTCTCCCTCCTTCGCCGTCAAGTCTCCCAATCACCCCAGCCGCGTCCTCGCGTCACCCTCCCCAACGGTCAAACCTTCATCCTCGAACCGATGCTGACCCCATCGGGTTTAGTCGATAGCGGCGGAGAAGACCTCGATATTGGCGACCTCCCGGACACCAGCGACGATCCAGTCACCGACCTCGACACGGGAGATCCCGAACCCGAGAACTCAAACAATGGCGATTCTTCATCAAACAGCAGCGATTCCGGAAACGCCGACAGTGTAGCCGAGGAGATTCCAGAAGAAGACCTCGAAGAAGACGAAACCATTGATTTCGTCAACAAAGACCCCAATGAATCCCAGGATTCCCCTGACGAGCCAGACAATCCCTCCGCCACCTCCGACTCCGACCCCACCTCAAACGCTACCGATGACGGGAAAAATTCTTCTGATGACAGCAGCGAGCCAGAAACTCCTCTCGCCTCAGAAGAAAATGAGTCCAACCCTGACGAAACAGCAAACGACGACTCCGAAACCGAAGACGACAGCGACCCAACCTCGCAACAGCAAGATAACCAAGACAGCGACACCGCCGACGCACAAACCGAAGAATCCGACGACTCCTCAGACGCGACCGACAGCAACACCTCTGACAACCCCTCCGAACCATCAGAGGACGATGGTGAAATCACCGCTTCAGAAACCGAAGATTCCACTGACCGCGATGACCCACAGGACAGTACGGTAGAAAACAACGAAGACAACCCCGAAACCTCCGATTCCTCCGAGGATGATTCCGCCGCCGAAACCGAAAGCGAG
>CAYQUF010000093.1:0-18607 GCA_964420595.1 uncultured bacterium | reverse complement strand
CGCAGATCCATAGGGCATCGTCGCCCTGGAGTCAAACCGCCGGAACGCACCACCTCGCTGTAAATAGCCAAGAGCGCATTGCTCTAACTCCCATTGGGTTGTAGCGATGACAACACGGACGCCAGGGTTGGTTAAAAGTGTTACCTTGGGAACCCACACCTTCCCCTCCAATCCGCAAATAACCTTAATTTCCTCCGGAATCGCCACGAGACGCCCTATCCTAACCATTGGGTCATTTGTGATGTGAGTAGTAGAGGCGTTCGAGCTGATGTACGAGACTGACACCATTATTGAATCTATCCAAGCTTGGGAAATTCTCGATTCGCGCGGTCGTCCGACCGTTGAAGCCGAAGTCCGGTTAATGGGCGGCGGTATTGGCGTTGCGAAAGTTCCCAGCGGCGCATCGACGGGAACGTTTGAGGCGCACGAACTGCGCGATGGCGGTTCCCACCGATATAACGGCAAGGGCGTCAGCAAAGCTGTCGAGAATATCCTGGAAAAACTCGCGCCAGAGTTGGAAGAACGGTTTGACGCGATCGATCAAGTGGGCGTCGATCGCAAGGCGATTGACCGGGATGGCTCGCCCAATAAAGCCAACATCGGCGCAAATGCTATTTTAGCCGTTTCTCTCGCCACTGCCCACGCGGCTGCTGACGCGCTAGAGTTACCGCTGTATCGCTATTTGGGCGGTCCCATCGCTAACGTACTCCCCGTTCCGTTGATGAACGTGATCAATGGCGGGGCGCACGCGGCGAATAACGTCGATTTTCAAGAATTCATGATCGTTCCGGTGGGCGCTCCTACGTTTAAGGAAGCCCTCCGCTGGGGTGCGGAAGTCTTTACCGCTCTCTCTAGCGTGCTGAACGCCCAAGGATTGCTGAGTGGGGTTGGCGATGAAGGCGGATTCGCCCCCAACCTCGAATCGAACCAAGCGGCGTTGCAGTTGCTGGTCGAGGCGATCGAAAAAGCGGGATATACGCCAGGCGAACAAGTGGCGCTGGCGCTAGACGTGGCGGCGAGCGAGTTCTATCAAGACGGACAGTACAACTACGAGGGCGGTCTGCATTCCCCGGACGAATTGATCGACTATTTGGGGAATTTGGTGGATCGCTATCCGATTGTCTCGATTGAAGACGGCTTGCACGAGGAAGATTGGGATAGCTGGCAGAAGCTAACCCAAAAACTGGGCGACCGGGTTCAATTGGTCGGCGACGACCTGTTCGTCACCAATCCCACTCGCTTGCAAAAAGGGATCGACACGAGCGCGGGGAATTCGATTTTGATTAAACTCAATCAAATCGGCTCGCTCACCGAAACCCTCGAAACCATCGATCTGGCGGCGCGCAACGGATTCAGTTCCGTCATCAGCCACCGCAGCGGCGAAACCGAAGATACGACCATCGCCGATTTAGCCGTGGCGACTCGCGCCGGTCAGATCAAGACGGGATCGCTGTGTCGCAGCGAACGCATTGCCAAGTACAACCGCTTGCTGCGAATTGAGAGCGAACTGGGCGATCGCGCCGTGTATGCGGGAACCATCGGTTTGGGCCCGCGCCAATAAACCATGGCGATGAGGGGATCGCAACTTTGCCCCTATCCCCTCATTTCCGCCGGGGTTAGGGATAGAAACTCAATTGGGGCAATCCCAGGGTTTCGTCCCACCCCATCATCAAGTTCATGCACTGCACGGATTGACCGGCTTGTCCTTTCATCAAGTTGTCAATTGCCGAAATCGCGATCGCCCGGTCGGTACGGGGATCGACTTCAACGCCGATGTAGCACAAGTTGGTGCCGCACGCCCATTTGGTTTGCGGATACGTTCCCGCCGGAAGCACTTTGACCCACGGGGACGAGCGATAGAACGCCGAGTACACCGTCAGCAAATCTTCGCGTACCAGTCCCGGATCGCGCAGGTTAGAATAGACGGTCGAGAGAATTCCCCGAACCATCGGAATCAAGTGGGGCGTGAACTGGATCGTCATTTCGTGACCTGCCAGTTCGCCGCAAATTTGCTCGATTTCGGGCGTGTGACGGTGACGGGCAACTCCATAGGCAGCCAGGGAATTATCGGCTTCGGCGAGGAGCAGATTGGTTTTGGCTTTGCGTCCGGCGCCCGAGGTTCCGGATTTGGCATCGACCACCAAACTTTCGGGCACGATCAGCCCTTGTTTGAGAATCGGCGCGATCGCCAATAGACTCGCCGTCGGATAACAGCCGGGACAGCCCACCAGTTGGGCGTTGCGAATGCGATCGCGATACAGTTCCGGCAGCCCGTAAACCGCTTGCGCGACCGTGTCGGTATCGGTGCGATCGCTCCCGTACCACGCCTGATAGGTGTCTAAATTGGCAAATCGGTAATCTGCCGAGAGATCCAGCACCTTACACCCCTTGGACAACAATTTGGGGGCAATTTGCCAGCCCAACCCATTGGGAAGCGATAAAAATACCACTTCGCAGCGATCGGCGATCGCGTCGGTATCGACCGCTTCGACGCTCAGATCGACGCGATGACCCAAATGGGGATAAATTTCGGCAAACGATTTCCCGGCGCTACTCTCTCCGCCCAAATACGCCAGTTCGACTTCTGGATGCTCGGTCAACAGCCGCACGAGCTGTACCCCACCATAACCGGATGCGCCGACAATTCCGACGGGCACGCGCCCTAAGTTTGCCATAATCCTTACCCCCTATCGCGTAAAAACAGCCTCACTTTGGCAGCATTGTAGTACCAAACTCGAACTTTCGCGGCGATCGCCCCCAACCGGATCGCTCGGTCGCCCCGTCAAGAAATTTGACCGCCCTTCCGGGGTGCGAACCGATGAAGCTACAATCGAAGTAGGGAAACTTTAGAAAAGTTTACGATTTATTAATCAAACATCTCTGTGAAACCGTCTCCATCCGATCGCATCCAAAACTTTAAGTTCGACTCGATCGAAGCCGCCCTCGCCGAACTGAGGGTCGGACGCTCGATTGTCGTCGTCGATGACGAAAACCGCGAAAACGAAGGGGATCTCGTCTGTGCGGCGCAATTTGCCACCGCCGATACGATCAACTTCATGGCAGTTGAAGCCCGAGGGTTAATTTGTCTGGCGATGACTGGCGAGCGCCTCGACGAGTTAGATCTGCCGCTGATGGTCTGCAACGGCACTGCTGCCGATCGCACGGCGTTTACCGTCAGCATCGACGCTGCCCCCCATCTGGGCGTGACCACGGGCATTTCAGCCGAAGATCGCGCCCGCACCATTCAAGCGGCGGTCGATCCCCAAACTCGCCCCCAAGACTTGCGCCGTCCCGGTCACATCTTCCCCCTGCGCGCCCGACAGGGAGGCGTTCTCCGCCGAGCCGGACATACCGAAGCTGCCGTCGATCTCAGCCGTCTTGCCGGACTGTTCCCCGCCGGGATTATCTGCGAAATCCAGAATCCCGACGGATCGATGGCGCGATTGCCGGAGTTGATCGAATATGCCGAGAAGCACCAACTCAAAACGATCAGCATCGCCGACCTAATTAGCTATCGGCTGCAACACGAACGGTTTATCCGCCGCGAAACGGTGGCGAAATTGCCCTCCCAGTACGGCGATTTTCAAATCTACGGCTATCGCAATTCCCTCGACGGCTCCGAACACGTGGCGATCGTCAAGGGCAATCCCGAAGAGTTTCCCCACCAACCGGTGATGGTACGAGTCCATTCAGAATGCCTCACGGGGGACGCCCTCGGTTCGCTGCGCTGCGACTGTCAGATGCAATTGCAAGCGGCGCTCAAAATGATCGAACACGCCGGATCGGGGGTTGTGGTCTACCTGCGTCAAGAGGGTCGCGGCATCGGCTTGATTAACAAGCTCAAAGCCTACTCCCTGCAAGATATAGGACTCGATACCGTCGAGGCGAACGAACGCCTCGGGTTTCCCGCCGACCTGCGCAATTACGGCGTCGGGGCGCAGATTCTCAACGATTTGGGCGTGAAGCAACTGTGCTTGATTACCAATAACCCGCGTAAAATTGCCGGGTTGCGGGGATATGGCATTGAAGTGGTCGATCGCGTGCCCCTACTGATCGAAGCCACCTCCTACAATGCCACCTATCTAGCGACCAAGGCGGAAAAACTGGGTCACATGCTGCTGCAAACCTATTTGATCGCGGTGGCGCTGTACTGGCAAGACGAACCCCTCTCGGTGACCGAACGCTACGAACGCTTGGAGAAATTGCGGGATCTGGCAAAAAACTACGATTTGTTGGTACAAGAGGAAACCCGACCGGTCACCGTGGCGTTGTTCGGTCAGCCGTCGCTGACGGTTCACCTCGGTTTCGACCAGCCGAATTTGGCGAAGGTCGATTGGTATCGAGAGTCCGACCATCCCTACGTCAAGGCGATTTCGCAAATTCTCGACTATCTGGCAAAATCTTCCCACGTTCGCCATTTGGACTTTCTGGTGTCGCCGGGGGTCGATCCGCTCACCAATCTGAAAGGGCATCTGGAGCGACAGCGGTTGCAACCGGGCGAGTTACCGTCTACGGTTTGCGATCGCCTCGAAACTCAGAAAATTTATAGTTTTGAGTTGTCAGCTAATTCCTGACGTGCTGAAGGTGGGAACTGGGCGCGATCGCAGGAGTCGCGCCTATCAAGAAGGCAAAAAAAGTATCTAATTATGCCCAAGCACTATCTTTTTTTTACGCAAAAAGTACTTCCTCAGCCCAACGTCGCGAGTTTAGTTCAAGTCGTGCATTCCGCCAATGCCGCTGCTAACTTAGGGTATTCAACCGTTTTAGCCTATATGCGCGGTGAAAATGGTGCTTTCAATCCACTAGAATTTATTCAACCCTTTCAGCTTCAAAAGCCAGATTCGCAACTGGTTCGGCAATATAACATTCAAGATAAACTGAAAGTCGCTCCATTGCCAATGCCGTGGCCCGTTAACGCGCCCTGGGGAGGGAAATGGACGCATCCCAGTACAATCGTCTCAAAATATTACTTTCCCATCCATATTCGCCCTCAAACCCAAATCGTTCATACCCGAGACTGGAACTTTGCTAAAGCGGCGATCGCCCATCAAGTGCCCGTCATTTACGAACAACATCACTACGACGACAAACAATTCCCGCCAGAAATCGTGCGCTCTCCCTACTTTCAAATTGCCGTCACCGTTGCCGATACGGTTAAAGAAAGCCTGATCGACAAGGGAATGCCGCCAGAAAAAACTATTAAACTTCACAACGGTTTCAATCACTTATTTCTCTGTAGAGACCCGCAAGCCGCAGCGGCATGGCGTCAGCAAATCTTAACCGATAACAGACAACATTTAGTGGTCTACTCCGGCGGACTGTATCCATTTAAAGGCGTCGATATGCTCATCGATGTTGCCCAACAGTTACCGAACGTTCGATTTGCATTCGCTGGAGGAGATGAAACTCAAGTCCGAGACTACCAACAGCAAGCGAGAGACAAGCAAGTCGAGAATGTCACCTTTCTCGGTTATCTCCCGCAAAATCAACTGGCGAGCTTGCTGCAAGCAGCCGATATTTTGGCGCATCCCCACCGCATGACGCCAGCGGCAACATTTACCTCGCCTTTAAAGTTTTTTGATTACATGGCATCGGGAACCCCAATTGTCGCGACGGAAATCCCCCCCTTGATGGAATTTAAATCGTCAAACTTGGCGGTTGGTTGGTGCGAACCCGATAATCCAATCGCATTTGCTCAATGCATCCAACACGTTTTGTCCAACTATCCGAGAAAACCAGAAGGATATGCTGAAACGATCGAGTTTGCCAGTCAGTTCTCTTGCGAAAATCGGATTGCTAAAATCCTCACTCATGTAGACGAATCGATGCGACCTGAAACAATGAGTTAACGGGACTTCAACGACACTGCGAGCAGAGGCAACAGAAGGGAACTGGCGTACGAACGTCAAATTAACTACTCGATCGCGCGCTGTCTTCAAAAAACTGGAGCGTATTGAGCAATCGCAACGCCGCATCGTGCGCTTCTATTGTCAATTCCCGCTGTTCGTCGGGTGAATCGACATCGTCATCGACCAACAAGCTCAGAAAGCCGAGCATGGGGTTGAGACGGCTGCGAACTTCGTAGGAGGTGCGAATTAAAGTATCCCGGCGAGCTTTTTTAATCACATCTTGGGTTTCTTCGGAAAATTGGACATTGTAGAGATGGGCGTAGTGACCTCCTAATGCCAATAACTCGTCGTGAGATCCCAGTTCGACGACCTTCCCCCGATCCATTACCGCGATACAATCGGCTTTTTGTACGGTGGAAAGGCGGTGAGCAATGACCACCGAGGTGCGTTCGCGACTCAACTCGTCAATCGCCTGTTGCACCAACCGTTCCGATACCGTATCGAGGGCAGAGGTGGCTTCGTCGAGAATCAAGATTTCGGGATTGTACAATAGGGCGCGAGCGATCGCCAATCGCTGTCGCTGTCCCCCTGAAAGTAACACGCCGCGATCGCCAATTGTCGTCTCGAACCCTTGGGGCAAATTCATAATAAATTCGTAGGCGTTGGAGCGTTTGGCCGCATCGATAATGCGATCGTCGCTGACCTCTTCGCGAGAATAGGCAATATTATTGCGCACGGTGTCGTTAAACAGAAACGTTTCCTGGCTGACGATTCCCATCGAACGACGCAGCGATCGCAAATCGAAATCTCTTAAATCGCATCCGTCGATCGTAATTCGACCTTTGGTGGGATCGTAAAATCGCGGTAATAAATCGGCAAGGGTCGATTTTCCAGCCCCAGACGCTCCCACTAACGCTAGTGTCGTTCCTTGGGGAACCCACAAATCAATTTGGTCGAGGACGAAATCGTCGTGACCGGGATACGTAAAGGACACGTTTTCAAACTGAATCCCGTGTTTTAAACCTTGGTACGGTTTCGATCCGCTTTCCATAAACGGTTTGTTGTCCCGTCGCAGAAAGTCCGCCACCAATTCGACACTCGGGGCAGCATTGGCAAATTGACTGCGCGCGCCATTCAACCGACCGATAAATGGCAGCATTTTAAATAGCGTCACTAAATAAATTAATAACACTGCCGACAACGATTCCATCGTACTGGGCAGAAACGTGCCGCCCAAAATCACAATGGCAATAATCGTAACAATGCCGCTAATTTCGTTCAACCGTCCGATTAAGGCAGAGTTGGCTTGCGAGAGGAAATCAGCGCGTTCCCGTTGCGTGATTAAGCGTTCGATTTTTTTGTATTCATTGGATTCGTTCGCGGTCGATTTAACCAGGCGAATGCCGCTTAAGGTTTCCTGGAGGGCGACGGAGTATCCGCGAGAGTTGTCGGACAGCAGTTTCCCGAATTTTTTAGCCCGATTGATAAAGTATTGATTGGACAGGGCGACTAGCCCCAACAAAACAGTGGAAGCGAGGGTCAACGGCCAAGAAATATACAATAATATGATTAAAAATCCTAAAATATTGAATATGACCGTCAACATGGTAATGGCAGTCCGAATGGCACTCGCAGTCCGACCGACTTCCGTGTTGACGCGGTTGACAATTTCGCCAATTTTGGTTTTAACGTAAAAGTCGAAATCAATATCGAGCAAGAGTTGGAGAGACTGCTTGCGAATTGAGTTAACTAGGCTGCGCGATAGGTGTCCCGAGGTCAGTTCGTTGGCGTAACCGGCGGCATTTTTCAGGATAATTGTCAGTAAGATCACGCCCATAATCGCGAGCAGGCGATAGTTTTCTGGAATCCCGTCAAATATCGACAGCAATTTTTGCAAAATCGGCGGTCCGCCTTCGAGTTGAGAATCTTGTCCGAGGAAACTCAGGAGTAAGGGTACGAATAGAAAAGTCCCAATGCCATTGAAAATGGCATCTGAAAAACCCAACGCGATGGTCAGGGCAATCAACCAAGGATATTGGAGCGCGATTTGAAGGAGCAGCTTGTGATTGCGAGACATAAGAGAGCCTAAACAAACAAATTGGCAATTACCGAGGATGACGGTTAGTTGAAGATGCCTGAAACTATTGCGATCGTGGCTTCGTTACTTAGATAGCGTATTGTTGGCAGTTTGTTCGGGAGCGGGTTTGGACTTCTACCGGGCGATCGCTCATCGTACGAATTGGATCGGCAATGGGTTCGGGGGCATGGAAATCGACTAAGTACCTAGTATCTCTTAAAATTTTGGGAATGTCTCCCAAACGCGAGATAATGGCAGGTTGTACCGGGACGCTAGGGGCGCGATCGCGGCAGTGGGGTCGAAAGCGGTGTCTTGCCGATTTGGGAGGGAGAGGCGACCCAAGCGGATTTGGGAGAAAGCGGGTCGCGAGGGGGATAGCGCATTTGAAGCCGTCCCGAACGAGTTGGGGATTGGGGAGTTTTAATGAAACGGTCGATTGGCTTTATCATTCCATCTAGTTCCTGGCAATTGACACCCATGAGCCACACGTCCGGCAACTGTCCGATTTTGACCGTTATGCCGATTCCCACGTAAAGAGTCCGACAATTTCAACGCGACCGAATTGAATCGAGTCGAAAACGCGATTGATTTGATGGCGGTCTTCGGCAGTTAAATGATGCCCCGAGAGCAGTACAGACACGAGTACGACGTATTCGTCTCGACTGATTTGACCGACTTCTAAAATTCGATGGGTCAATTGAGCAATTGAGAGGTTTGATTTATTTTGAGGGTTAGATTTTACCATTGAATGGTTGGATTTAATGGCAATGGGCGAGGATGGCTTGGCAGCACGACAAAGCTTTGTTAATACAAAAGGAGAGGACACTGCACCTAAAATATTGCGGTGTTGTTGTTATCTCAATCTTAAGGGGGATGACATTCTCCCGACAGTAAATTAACGGTAAAGGAGGTTAACATTTCAATGAAGGTTTATCGATTGCCAGTACTCTCAGACAACTATATCTTTTTATTGCACGACGATACCAAGGGCGTAGCGGCGGTTGTCGATCCGGCGGAGGCGCAACCGGTGTTGCAACAGTTGCGATCGCTCGGGGCGCAGTTAACGGCGATTTTCAATACGCACCACCACGCCGATCACGTGGGCGGAAACCGACGGTTGCTCGAAGCGTTCCCCAATGCCACGGTTTACGGGGGTGCCGAGGATCGAGGTCGGATTCCGGGACAGCAGGTGTTTTTACAAGAGGGCGATCGCGTCGAGTTTGCCGGTCGTCCGGCGCAAGTGTTTTTCGTTCCGGGTCACACCCGCGCTCATATCGCCTATTATTTTCCGCCGACGGACGAGGAGGACACGGGGGAGTTGTTCTGTGGCGATACGATGTTTGCTGGGGGCTGCGGTCGCTTGTTTGAAGGGACGCCCCAACAGATGGTCAGTTCGCTCTCGAAGCTGCGCCAGCTCCCGGATCGGACTCGCATTTGGTGCGCCCACGAATACACGCTCAAAAATCTTAAATTCGCGCTGACGGTGGATGAGGACAATCCCGACTTGCAGCAGCGGATGGCGCAGGTGAAAGAGGCTCGCAGCCGCGATGAGGCGACGGTTCCTTCATTGCTGGGAATTGAGAAGCAAACCAATCCGTTTTTGCGTTGGGATCGACCGGAACTCCAGCAGGCGGTTGACAGTACGGAGGCGGTCAAGACGTTTGCTCGCCTGCGGGGTCGCAAGGATCGGTTCTAAGGCAGTTGTCACTCACCAGTTCTCAATTTCCCCTGTTGCCTGTTGTCAGCGCAACCCGAGAATGGGGAGGGTTTGGGGACCAAACCCCTACATTTTTCCTTTCTTAGGGGTTGGCGACCAAATCCCGACTGAGGCGATCGAGCCGAGTGACTGGGGCGATCGCCTTTTGGTGTTGTGGTGCCACGGGAGTTACGGTGCGAAGGTGGCGGATGAGATTAATAAAATCCGTTAGAATCGCGGCGGTATTGTCGGGGGTGAGGACGGGAACGTGGACGAACAAACAGGGAATTGAATGTTGGCGATCGCCCAGGTAACTTAAGACCGAATAGTATAAATCGTTACAGACAAAATTACCGGCATCGTGACTAATTTCGGTGTTTTGAAGTTGGGAAATCAGGCGATCGAGATCGACGCTAGTTCGACATTCGCGATCGCCCCGAGTCCCTCGCAATTCAACCGTTAATTTTTGACGCGATTCTGCCATGCCGCAACACACGATCTCGCTCGGTCGGGTTTTGGCGATATACGAGAGCACGTAGGGAATAGCGACTGCACTGCTGACGGGCAACTTCCGCAGGGCAAACAGGGGAAAGCGAAACGGATTGAGTTGCAACAGGGATTGGACTAAATCGTCAGAAGCGTTGGAGGCTTGGTGGGGCAGCCAAGTGTTAAAAGAGGTGAGGAAAAGGTGGCGAGTCATGGGATCGATTGGGCGAAAATACGGTTGGATTTGTGTTATATAGTAATTGGCAATTGAAATGAAAGCAAAACTATGAGCGCGATCGCCGTCATCGATTACGATATGGGCAACCTTCACTCGGCTTGTAAGGGATTGGAAAAAGCCGGGGCGATGCCTAAAATCACCGATTCGGCGAAGGTCATCCAGCAAGCGGATGCGGTGGTGTTGCCGGGGGTGGGATCGTTCGATCCGGCGGTGCAACACTTGCGATCGCGCGATTTGATCGAACCCATCAAGCAAGTTATTGCCTCGGGCAAACCCTTTCTCGGCATTTGTTTGGGATTGCAAATCTTGTTTGAAAGTAGCGAAGAAGGCAAAGAATCGGGATTGGGGGTTATCAAAGGCACCGTGCGCCGATTTCGCCCCGAACCGGGGTTGACGATTCCGCATATGGGTTGGAACCAACTGGAAGTCACCCAACCGAACTGCCCGTTGTGGCAGCAGTTACCCAGCCAACCCTGGGTCTATTTCGTCCATTCCTATTACGTCGATCCCAACGATCTCAAGGTGACAGCAGCGGCGGTTACCCACGGAAAGCAAACCGTCACGGCTGCCATTGCCCGCGATAACCTGATGGCGGTGCAGTTTCACCCGGAAAAGTCGTCTCAGATGGGACTGCAAATTCTAGAAAATTTCGTTAAGTTCGTGCAGACCCCTTTGGCGATCGCCTGAGCGGTCGAATTTCCTCGCCAATCAACCGTTTCAAGCGCTGCGCCATCCAGTCGATACTGTAATATCGAACGCAGCGCTCTCGGGCTTGACGTCCTTTTTCGACGGCACCCTCCCAATCCGAGAAAATCTGGCGAATGCCTTGGGCGAGCTGTTCCGGGTCTTGTGGCGGAACCAGAAACCCGGTATCGTGCAAAATCTCGGGAACGTCGCCGATAGACGTGGCTAAGATCGGTTTTTCCATCGCCATGCCATCGGTGAGCTTCAGGGGAAATTGAGCTTTCGCCACCGGCGTTTCTCGCTGCGGAACCACCACGACATGAGCCGCTGCGACCACTTCCGGCATTTTCGCCGAGGGTTGGGGCGGAATTTGAACGATCCACCGTCCCCAGCGGTCGTGCAATTGGCGATCGTAGTCGTCGTAAGGGCTACCGCCGACAATTGCCAATCGTAAATCCGACCAATCGAGCAAGTCGAGGGCGTTTAAAATATCTTCAACCCCTTTGTAGGGACGGGGCGCACCGGGAAACATCAACACGCGATAGTCCGCGAGTCCGTATTGGGCGCGACTGCGTTCTGGGTCGTATAATTGCGGGTCGAATCGGGTCGTATCTTTGCCGTTGGGCAGATAAATCCCGCCAAAGCGGTCTTGCAGAAATCGCGTATGGACGGTGACGGCATCGGCGCGATCGACCAATTTTTCCATGCGCTTAATGTAAACGGGACCATCGGGCTGGCGCAAGGCACCGTCGGGTTTAATCAGGTCGCGCAAGCGTTGTTTCAGGCTCGGTCGATAGGTAAATTCATCGCCTCCCATCCAACCCAATTCCCAATCGTCTACGTCGAGAACAATCGGTCGTCCCGTTCGCAGGCGATCCAAGAATGCCAATCCCAAGGTGGTCGGTTTCGGTCGTAGGGGATAGAGGAGATCGCCAGAGATTTGGCGGCTCAGTCGTCCGGCGGTTTTGAAAAAGTCGGGGTAAATTCCGCCGAATTCCATTTTGACGGGAAACGGAATGTGGGAAAAATCGGGCAGGGTGTCGTCGAAGACAAACCCGAGGACTTCCACGTCGAACCCCGCTTGCTGGAGGGCTTGAGCGAGTAAGAAGGTGCGCACGGCTCCCCCCCAGCGTCCGGCTCCGCGTTTGGACAAGTCGCTGACCAAAATTGAGACTTTCACCTGGTTCCCCTACCTTCCGCGAAATTTCACTAAGGCGCGATCGCTGACAAAATTACTGTTACGCTAACACGTGAATTGAGGGAACTGCGGTCTATGGGTCGTCTCGCAACTGATAGACTGGTCTGGATGGGTTATAAGCCTTGGTAATGTTGGGTTTCCCTGGGGTCAACCCAACCTACGATAATGCTATTGCCTTTCCCCATGAGTTTGAGAATTTACGGAAATCGCCAGTTAAAGACGCTACCGGGACAGCAAACCCGTCCGACTCCCGCGCGGGTGCGAGAGGCGTTGTTTAATATTTGGCAGGGGGAGATTGTCGATTGTCGCTGGTTGGATTTGTGCGCCGGAAGTGGGGCGATGGGGGCGGAAGCGTTGTGTCGGGGGGCGCGTCGAGTGGTGGGAATCGAGCAGTTGGGGCGTGCTTGCGCGACGATCGAGCAGAATTGGCAGAAGGTCGCCCAACCGCAGCAAGAGTTTCGGGTGATTCGCGGCAACGTGGTGAAGCGACTGTCGGGATTGGCGGGAGAGCCGTTCGATCGCATCTATTTCGATCCGCCCTATGGCAGCGATCTCTACGAACCGGTTATCAAGGCGATCGCGGAGTATCGATTGCTCGCACCGGGGGGCGAGTTGGCGGTCGAACACGACCCAGATCGATCGCCGATCCGCGAGTCGCCTCCGACCCTTGCCATGTGCCGTCAAAAGGCGTACGGAAAAACCGCCCTGACCTTTTATTCTTCGCCGGAGGTCAGTTGATTGCCGCGACGGTATTGGTCGTAAGCGTCGTAGAACAAACCGGCGAGGGTGACCACCACGAGACCCAAGACGATACCTGATAATAGCGGTTCTACCATGTGTTTCTCCTAACGGTACGAAATTCGACTTATCTGTCTATCGTACTAGGTTGGGCGATCGAACGGGCAGATCCTGCCCCGAGACGGCGGCAGTTAAATTTTTGTAAACTAGATTAAGGGATTCTAAAAATTTTCGCGGTCTTCCCTCATCTGGGTGGATTTTTATGAAACGTTACTTTATATTTAGAAATAAATACTTTTATATCGCTCAATGTGGTTTTAAACAGAGGGATTTTGGATAATCAGCTTGCCAACCTCGATACCAATGGTCTGATGCAGCGGAGTGCGTTAGTCGCTCTGGCGGTCGTGCTGGCGATCGCGTTGGCAATTTTTGGCGTTCGTTCCCTCCAAGTGTCCGACCCGTATATCCAACACGTCTTAACTCTCGAAGGCGATCCGATCCAAGGGGAAGCGATTTTTCAGATGAATTGTGCCGGGTGTCACGGTGCGAATGCTGATGGTCTGGTCGGCCCCAGTTTGCATCGCGTCTCCGATCGCAAATCTCGCGTCAGCCTGATTCGTCAGGTGACCGGCGGAAATACGCCACCGATGCCTCAGTTTCAACCGAGTCCGCAGGAGATGGCGGATTTGCTTCGCTATTTGGAAACGCTGTAGTTGGTTAGTGGAACTGTTGGGCGTAAAATTGGGCGTAGCGATCGCCTTTGGCGAGTAACTGGTCGTGATTCCCCGCTTCGAGAATGCGTCCGGCTTCCATGACTAAAATGCGATCGGCGCGGCGAACGGTGGCGAGGCGGTGGGCGATAATGAATACAGTGCGATCGCGCATGACCCGCTCTAAGGCTTGCTGAACTAAGTTTTCCGACTCCGAATCCAGCGCTGAGGTGGCTTCGTCGAGAACCAGAATGCGCGGGTCGAGCAACACCGCACGGGCGATCGCGATGCGCTGGCGCTGTCCCCCCGAAAGGTTAATGCCGCGTTCGCCGACTAAAGTATTATAACCTTCGGGCAGTTGGGAAATAAAGGGATCGGCATTGGCAATTTTAGCGGCGCGTTTGACCCGGTTGAAGTCGATTTCAGTTTGACCGAAGGCGATATTTTCGGCAACGGTTCCGGCGAATAACATGGTTTCTTGCGGTACGATGCCAATTTGGCGGCGCAGGCTTTTGAGGGTGACTTGGCTGATATCAATGCCATCAATTAAAATTCGACCGCCTTGGGGATCGTAAAAGCGAGGAATGAGGTTGACGAGGGTAGTTTTTCCCGCACCGGATGTTCCGACCAGGGCGATAATTTCTCCCGGTTCGACCAATAAATTCAGGTGGGACAGAACGGGAACTGTACTTTGGTAGCCAAAGGTGACGTTTTGAAACTCGACCTTTCCGGTTACGGTTTGAAGGGCGATCGCGTCTGGTTTTTCGACGACCGACGGATGCAATTGCAGCAGTTCAAAAATGCGATCGACCGAGGCTTCTCCCTGTTTGAATTCGTTGTAGTTGCTCGTCACCAACGAAATCGGATCGATTAACATGGCGACTGCGGCAATATAACTTACGAATCCCGCACCAGTCAGGTTTCCTCGCGAAATTTGCCAACCGCCGAGGAAAAATAGCAACAACACGCTCATGGCTTCAAGAAATCCCACCACCACGAATTGCAACGCTTTCACTTGTTCGGCGAGATATTTCACCCGACGATTGCGTTCGGCTTCGGTGCTAAACCGAGCAATGGCGTAATCTTCGGCGGCGAAGGCTTGAACGAGGCGAATTCCGCCGAACATTTCTGTTAAAAGTGCGGAAAGATTGGACGATTGAGTTTGGCTGCGACGGGAAAACGAGAGCAACCGTTCGCCGAACCAACCGATTAAAACCGCCATTAGTGGCGCAATAATCAATGTGGCGAGAGTGAGTTGCCAATTCAGCCAGACCATATATCCCAACACCACGATCAGTTGCAGCATCGAGGGGATAAACTGGTGAAAAATTTGATTGATGACCTCACCAATGCGATCGATATCCTCGGTGAGCCGATAGGACAAGTCGCCGGTTTTGGTGGTAGCGAAATAGCCAATACTGAGGCGTTGCAAGTGCGCGTAAGTTTGCTGGCGCAAATCGAGGGCGATCGCGAGGGCGGCTTTTGCCATCAAGGCATCCTGTCCGTACTGCACGGCACCGCGCACGATAAAGATTATCGCACTCAATCCCGCCAATTGGGCGATCGCGGCAATATTCCCTTCGCCGATATAGTTGGCGATACGACCCGCAAGCCACGCCAAAATCGGCCAAAATGCCGTAAATCCCAAGGTACAGGCGAACGCTTGAGCGATGGTATTCCAGTGGGGTCGCAGGAAGGGAAGCAGTTGCCAGTAATTCGATCGCGTTTTCACGGGAAACTCGCCCTCAGCAGTGCCTTTCCAGTCTACCGCTCGTCGCCAACGCTTTAGCGTTCGTTCGTAGTAAACGCTTTAGCGTTTCCCCTAGGGAGTGAGAGATAGGGGAACGTTCGTAGTAAACGCTTTAGCGTTTCCCCCTAGGGAGTGAGAGATAGGAAGCAAGAACATTCGCGTTAGCGGTTTTCCAATTTATTGGCTATGCTGAACCCATGAATCATCTGGGGTGCCACATTTTTACATACATTTGCAGATTCAACGAGTAGGAAAGCCCATGTCATCCTTTGTCGGTCATAGTTTAACCGGATTAACCACTTACGCGATCGCCCATCAGTGGAAAGCGGATCGCGAGCCAAAACGCGATCGCCCCGATTGGTTTTGGTTATTTTGGTTGCTCGTCGTCGCCTCAATCCCCGATATCGACCATCTCATCACCGTTTTGAGAATTGAAACTGAAAACGGTAACATCCGAACCACTCACTCATTCGTAGGAACCCTGATACTGCCGATTTTGACGATCGTGGCGCTTTGGCTTTGGGGTCAGCGAGGTAAGGTGTTTGCGATTAAAAGCGTACAAGTCGTTGTCCTCGGTTTGTCTCATTTATTGTTAGATTTACTGACTGGCGTCCCGTCACTAGCTTTGTTCTATCCATTTAGCCTGGAAACCTTTAAACTCCCATTTGGATTGCTCCCGAGCGCCGGACAACTGCACCCGCTAAACTATTATCTCTACCGAAACCTGTTCATCGAAGTTGGCGTTCTCATTCCTTTCTTCGCCAGTCTGATTTTGAGCGTTCGGACTCTCCCTCGCTTGCTCAACCGCCGATTTGCGATCGCCTCTGGATTCGTCGTGTCTGCGTGTTTTGCGATTTGGGCGGCTTCGCTCAGTCGTTGAGATCGGGAGGGTCAAGCAATTGGGACACAAACTAGCTAACGGCTAAAGGGTGCAGTCTTGGAACGCCAAAGGTACGATCTCGGCAGTCTTTATGGCATAAGAACATTGATTTTTGCTATAACCCACGCTAGTGCATCAAAGCTTTGGTTCCCAGGGATTAACCAGCTCAATTCCACAATCTAAAAAGTCACGTATGTTACGTGTCGCCAGTGTTGCCTGCTGAACTCGGCAAATAGCTGCAATTTGTGCATCAAATTGTGAGATAGGGCGACCGAGTTGTCTGCGGTAAGCTGCGATTTGGGAATAAAGTTCAGCAGCTTTTCGATCGAAGGCTACAATTCGCTCTGGTAAGTAATGCTCAAAGACGATCGATGCTCCATCGAGCAATTTTTGCCGCCGCTTTCCTTCTGGGAGAATTTGAATGCCGTACAGAATTTCGGCTTGGGTAATGCTGGTTGTGTACAGTGATGCCCCCTTTTGGCTAGCTAACCATTCGCGGATGACGCTCGAACCCATCGGCTGAATGAGTTCCGAAATGACGTTGGTGTCGAGAATGATTTTCATGCTTCCCCAAACAGGGTTTCGTCAACTCGGATAGGTTCCCGTGGCTCGATTGGGATTTCGCTGGGTTCGATCTGGCTGAAGTGTCGATCGAAAACTGCGATAAGCCACTGACCTTCATTTTCAAAGTTTTCGGGTTGAAGTTCTGGGGCTGGCGTGTGGGGAGTTGGGTGCAGTTCGCGATCGAGAATCTCGAACAGTTTTTGTTTGTCAGTTGGGTTCAGCTGATGAATGGCTGGCAAGAGTTCGTTGAGTGTCATCTTTGGCTCCCGTTGTGTTGTGTCTACTATTTTGCATTTTAGGAACGCCGAACTGGAAGCTGACGAATACCCATAGAATCATCATTGATTGTTACCGCTGCACTTTCTGTCAGTTCTGTTTCCAGAGTCGGTAAAACATCTAAGAGTTTCTGAGTGATAAAATCGGGTTGTACAGAAGACAATCGTCAATCCGCATTCCCCGAATCGTTGGCTGTCCAAGGCACACTTCTGGATTGATAGTAATACGATCTAGTTCTTCAACGGTCATGAAACTTCTTGAAGTATCTTGACTTTTCTATATTCTGACATAAAGGCGATCGCTGTGTAGCGTTCTCATTCCTTGATTCGCCAACGTGCGATTGAGCGTTCGCGGTTTGATTAGAGCGAACCGCCGTTTGTCCCTACATCGCCTCTGGATTCGTCGTGTCTGCTTGCTTTGCGATTTGGGCGGCTTCGCTCAGTCGTTGAGATCGGGAGGGTCAAGCAATTGGTACACAAACTAGCTAACGGCTAAGTCGATCGGTGGCTGGTTTCCTTTGTTTCACCATCAAGAGATAGCCCACTCCAACGGCTTTTTAGATTGCGTTGGCGGGATAAGGTGACAACTTCTCTGCCACTTTCTGCTTCCTTTTTGCGTAGGTCTTCAAATATAGCATTCAAATCGTAGTTAAAAGACTTTGCATAGTTTTCACGAACTTCGTGAATTTTTTCGACAATTTCATCTTTACACATGGACTAATCTCCCATTAGTTCGTTAGGCGTACAAATAACAGGCAGAATATAGCCACAGTTTAGACTAATTTCTGCGAGTTTTCCTTGAATTTGGGCGTTAGCAATATGTTTACAGTTCCATGTTAACAAATAATCCATACCATGAACAGTTGCAGCAGCAATGTGGATCGCATCTATATTGGCTTTAGGCGGCAAATTGCTGCGGGCTAAAAATTGTGCTGCCAAGCCTTGTACCGCCTGATTCAAAGCTAGCAAAGGAAAATCGCCTAAAATCTCTAGTCGTTGAGATGCTATCTCCGGATCTCCTTGTGCTACTTCGTCTAAAACGGCTTCTGATATATAGATAGTAAAAGCGTTCCGGCGCAGTTCCCACCAGTCCTTTGTAATCTCCATGTTGGCAGCGATAATCAAGTTTTTGGTCGATCTAGCGGTGAGATACCCTAAAATGCTTGTTTCGATGTAAACTGTTTCACTCATATCAATAAAAGTTAACTTCCCCTATTGTAGGCTAAGGCGATCGCTCTCTAAGGAGAGGGTGCAATCTGGGATGTAGAAGTTAAGTTGATTATGGATAATTTAATAGAGCGATCGAATTTCTGCATTAGCAGCCAACTGTATGCAGATGTTTTGATGGCGGTGGGTGAGTCAATTACTTAAAAAAGTATCTGTTGCGTACCGTTTCCCAGGGAGTCGTTAATCCAAACTCATTTCCAGTTTGGGCGAGTGGGAACATCGCGTTAGACTGCTA
>CAYQUF010000092.1:14573-19034 GCA_964420595.1 uncultured bacterium | reverse complement strand
TAACCGGTACAAGCATGGCGCAAGGCTATCCCCAAACCGATCTCGTTCTGTGTTAATGCCATCTCGCTACAGTGCCGGAAGTTTGACAAAAATCAATCTTTCACTGGACTGGATTTGACCGTCGGAATTTTGGTACTGCATGGTTTGAGCGACCTGCATCGACCGGAAGCCTAATTTTCTATAAAAATCAGTCAGATAAGCATATTCCCAATCCGCGATCGCTCTAATCAAAAAAGGTTGCGTTTCGCCAAAATGTAAAAATAAGGCACTAAAAAGTTGATGAGCCAAACCCCGACGGCGAAACTCGATGCCAACCCCAAGATCGGCAACATACTGAAAATCTCGACTCGAAAATCCTGTCTCTGCGATTAAAAAATCGTCATTGAATCGAATTCTTGTTTCTCCTCGAACCATCCATAAGTCCAACAAACTGAGTTCTTTAAAATCTCTCGTAATTTCTAGCGGGAGAGCAGCAATAAAGCCAACCGGATTGGACTCGTTATAGGCTAAAAACAAAACGCCTGACTCGACATGGCGTTGGAAGTAAAATCGAACCTTGTCGAAAGTGACATTTTCATTGTAAGGAGGATAAGCAAAGCACTGTCGGACAATTTCATAGAGTCCCGAGTGCAATGCTATTTCCAACGATTCAATCGTAGTCGCCGAACCAATCCTAAAACTCACATTCAATCTGGCGATCGATTTTCCAAATTGGAGCGCACTGGCTCTGGGGTCTCTGTGTCTCTGTGGTTCAAAATTGTACTAAGCAACAACTAACCCCTTCACTTCATCGACCGCCACGTCGGGACCGACCAGAGACACGTAAGGATCGCAGAGATAGCGTCGCGCCACCTGCTGGATCGCCTCAGCACTTATCGCCGCTACGCTCTCGGTAAACTTGCGATCGAAATCGATTCCCAATCCCAGCGTTTCGTACCAACCATAGACTTGCGCGATTTGCGCGTTGGTTTGCTTTCCGAGTGCGTACTGTCCCAGCAGCTTGTTTTTCGCCGCCTGTAGCTCTCCCGGACTCAGCACCACTTCCCGCAACCGATCCACTTCCCGGCGCAACCCGTCAAAGGCAATGCGAGTGTTCGACGGTGCGGTTCCCATGTACGTGACGAAACTGGACGCATCCAAACGGGTGGGAAAAATCGCCGAAACATCGTACGCCAATCCCCGCTTTTCGCGCAATTCCACGAACAGGCGGCTCGACAGTCCGTTCCCCAGATAGGTCGTCAGTAATTTCAAACTCGAATAATCGTGCCATTGCTGTTCCGGTAAGCCATTCCCCCGCACGGAAGCGGCGAGATACCCCAACATAATCACCGATTGCTGGGTTTCGCGCGGCGTAATTGCCGATCGCGGTTGGGGGACAATTTGGGGAAGCTGCGGTTGCGGAATCGGCGTATCGGGTGCTTCCCAATCCCCGAATGCTTGTTCGACTAAGGCGATCGCCCGTTCTGACTCGATCCGACCCGAGAGGGAAATCACCGTGTTATCGGGACGAAAATAGGTTTGGTGGTAATGTTGCGAGACCTCCCGCGTCAGTTCCAGAACGCTTGGCTCGGTTCCCAAACTCGAACGCGCGTAAGGATGCTCCCCATACATCGCCTCGCGCAATTGGTTAAACGCGATCGCGAAGGGTTGCTCTTGCTGGGAGCGAATCGATTGAATTGCCAGACGCCGCTCTAAGTCCACTTCTAACTCGGGAAAGGCAGGCGATCGCAACAAGTGAGCCGCCAAATGCAAGATCTCGGCAAAATCCGCCGACACCGTTTTCAGTCCCATTAAAAAGTAATCGGACGCCGTTTCCGCCATCAATCCCGCACCCACCGACTCCACCCGTTCGGCAATTTCCATCGAGGAGAGCTGGTCGGTTCCCTTGGTCATCACGGCGGCGAGCAAATGCGCCAATCCCGCGTGTTTCGGCGGTTCGCACCGCGTCCCGGCTTTCACGAAAATCCGAGCGGACACGATTTCGGCGGCGGGATTCTCCACGGCGATCGCCACCATGCCATTATCGAGCACCTGACGGCGAATCGGTTGGGGACGGTCGCGGGATTGCAAATCTCGGGATGGCATTGGCGTCATACTCTGATTCACAGGGGTCTGTTCAACCTCGATCGGGGACATTCGTGGGGTTCATACTGGTTGTACCACGGTGGCGGCGTAGCGATCGCCTCGCAAGTATCGATTCGCCAGCAATTGCAATTCTTCGGGACGGTAGGATTGAATGTGGTGCGGATAGGCAACAGCCAGTTTGGCGTTGGCAATAGTTTGATAGTAGCCGTACAATCCCGCCAGTTGGATCGGCGTTTCGGTGGAGAAGGCGTAATCGTTGCACAGCAGCCGCTTGGCGCGATCCAGTTCCGCCTCGGACACGGGAATCTCTTGCAACTCCATCAAGCGATCGCTAATGAAGGCTTCCACCGGTTCGATCCACTGCGATTCCAACCAAGCACTAATGGTAAACAAACTCGAATCCCGTTGCAGGGAAAAACCGCTGCCAATCTCTTGCACCCAGTGCTTTTGCTCGCGCAATTCCCGCACCAGCCGCGACGATCGCCCTTCCGCCAGCAACACCGACAGCAAATCCAACCCGTAGGCTTCGCGAACTTGCTCCACTCCCGGTCCGGTCCAGGCTAAGTTCAACCGTGCCAGTTCTACGTGAGGAAAGTACAACTCTCGCCGTCGGACTTCGGTCATCGGCGGTTCGGCGTCCGCCAGGGACAGGGGACAAGCCGGAGGCGGCGCAAACTCGGAAAAGGTGCGGGCGATCTGTTCGACGGCAAATTCTCGCGAGACGTTCCCTACCACCGCCACGGTCATGTTTTCAGGCTGATAGTGGGATTGGTGGAAGCAGCGCATTTCCTCGGGGGTGTGTCGCATTAGGCTGGCTTCGGTTCCCAACACGGGTCGTCCGTAGGGATGCTGTTGGTAGGCAGTTTCCATTAAGGCTTGAAACGCCAACCCGTCGGGATGGTCGTCTGCTTGGCGGATTTCTTCGAGTACCACCAACCGCTCGCGAGCGAATTCTTCGTCTTCGATGGCGGCGCGCAGGAGAATTTCGGCTAAATGGGGGAGGGTATCGGCAAAATGTTCGGCAGCGGTGGTGATGAAAAAATGGGCGTAATCGTGACTGGTGGCGGCATTGGCGACTCCGCCGCGATTTTCGATCTCCAGGTCGAACCATCCCGGTGCCAGGCGATCGCTCCCTTTGAAAATCATGTGTTCGAGAAAGTGCGCCATTCCCGACCACGGTTCCGGTTCGATCGCGGCACCCGCACGCACCCAAACATCGACCACGACCACTGGCGTGACGGGAACGTGTTGGTGGATGACCGTTAATCCGTTATCGAGGGTGACGATGCTGGCAGGGAAATCCAAGGTAATTGGTAAGGGTGACGATAGTGCGATCGCAAACTCGAACTGAATTCAACTTCAAGCTAGGGTAGCGTCTCCTCGATGGCAAATTCGCATAGTTCGATACAGTTTTAGCCATTATGCAAGACTACACTCGCATCCGATCTCGATCCGAACGACGCCATCGATGGCAGCCCGCTAACGTTCGCTCAATCACTCAATAGTCTAGCGCACGTCGAGCCTGGGAATTCTCGGACATGACACGAAACACGAGCAACGGCATTCGGAATTTCGTTCTTGGAGGAATTTTACTGGCGATCGCGATGGTTGGACTGGTGGCGACCCCAGTCAAATCGGCGTCAGAGCCGACCCTGACTGAGATTTATCGAGTTTTGCACCAAAAGACCTTCGTAGATCTCACCCATGCCTTCGAACCGGGAATCCCCCGCTGGTCAGGCTTTCCCGACGGCAAGCGAGAGGTTTTGTACTGGTACGAACCGGGTGTGGGGGAACTGGGATCGGGATTTTGGGCGGAATATTTTTGCCACGTGGGACAGTGGGGAACCCACGCCGATCCTCCGGCGCATTTTGTCGAAGGCTTGCGATCGCTCGATCGCATTGACGTGCGGGAAATGGTGCTTCCCCTGGTCGTTATTGACGTGAGCGATCGGGTGGCGGAGAATCCCGATTACACCATCACCCTGTCCGACGTGCGGGATTGGGAAGCCAAACACGGGATCATCCCCGAAGGCGCGTTTGTGGCGATGCGCACCGACTGGTCGAAACGCTGGCCCGATCCCGAAGCGATGGCGAACCGAGATGCTGACGGGATCGCGCACTATCCCGGCTGGAGTTTGCCGGTGTTGCAATACCTCTACGAAGAGCGCAATATCGTGGCGTCGGGTCACGAAACTACCGACACCGATCCCGGAGTTGCCACCAGTCGGGACGATTATTCCCTCGAAACCTATCTCCTCAGCCAGGATCGCTATCAGATCGAACTGTTAGCCAACCTGGATCGGGTGCCGGAATCCGGAGCGATCGCCATTGTAACGTTCCCAAAACCCAAGAATGGCTCGGGATTTCCCGCCCGCG
>CAYQUF010000092.1:0-14473 GCA_964420595.1 uncultured bacterium | reverse complement strand
ATTGCAGGAGTCTTCCATGAAATCTCTATTCAATTTAAGCTGCATTTTCTCTAAAGTCATTGCACCAGTCTTAACCGGAACTGGCATACTTTTACAAACTTTACCCAGCGAAGCAGCTACATTTGCATTTTCCGAAGCATCAGTTATTTTTCAAGAATTTACCCACGGTGCAAATTCTGCTGCAGTTGAAACCCAAGCCAAAACATCCACCATTTTAGGTAATATTCAAAACTCAGATAGTCAGAGTTCAGAACAGTTTGTCAATTCTGATTTGCTTGAAACAGGCATCGAAGGATCTGTATTTGCAGAGGCAACATCCGATGCATTATTTTTTACAGAATACGATCCACCCTTCTCTCCATTCGGATTTAATGCGACCGAAACATTAGTCGGAGGTGAAGGTAACCTCTATCGTGCTTTTGCTAAAGGAACTGCCAAGATTGTGGCAGATTTTACGGTAGCCGTAGCAGCCAGCGAATTATTCTCCTTTAACTTTATCTCGTCAATCTCGCTAGAAACGCAAGTCGATCGCCCCACCTCAGAAGGTGCAAATGCCAACTCTAACATCTCGTTACTATTGCTAAAAGAAGGAGAAACACCAGATTCATACAGCATCCTCGATACATTTTTTATGTCGGGTGAATTAAATGCAGGACGGTTTCAATTACCAGACATTACGCCAGATATTCCCAATTACACGGAAAACTTTTCAATTTCAACCAACGATGCTTTCCCGATAGAATCCGATCCCGAATTTTTTAATTGGTTTGTTGAAGGATCGTACAGCCGAAGATTCGAGAGCGAGACGAACCTTCGCTTAGTCGAATTTAAGCATTCTCAAGCCTTCGTTCAAACCCCCGAACCTTCAATAACCTTCGTGTTATTAGGATTGGGGGGACTATTTGGTTGGTGTCGAGTTCGGCGAGGTCGGTAATTCAATACTGTCCGCGCGATCGCCCAAATAATATACATCATTCAACACTGCCATTCGGGCAGTGTATTTTTTTATTAAATAGACGATTGCCTGCCAAACTGGCAACATTTAAACCGAGTTATTTTCTACACTACTCTACAATTGCTAGTAATGAGAGATAACAAAAATGGCATTTGTTAGAGGCACATTGAACGACGACATTCTCGATCCCAATACCAGCCAAATTGGAGACGGTCCGGATAGTATTTTTGCCAGTCGAGGCAATGATATTGTTTTCGGTGCTGGTGGCGAAGATTTAGTGCAAGGAGAAACCGGAGATGACGAACTCTATGGCGGACTTGGTGCCGATCGCATTTTTGGCAGCAGCGGCAACGATTCCATCTTTGGCAATGATGGCAGTATCACCACCTCCGGAGATGGAGACGACTTAATTGATGGCGGAAGTGGCGACGATTTCCTCTTCGGCGAAAGCGGAAACGATCGCGTAATTGGCGGCAGCGGAAATGACATACTCCGAGGAGATAGTGGCGACGACCAACTCTTAGGAGGCATTGGTGACGATACCTCATTTGGCGGTGAAGGAGACGATTCAATTATCGATACTAGCGGCGATCGCGAAACAGCCTCTAGCGGCGATGTAGTTGATAATATTCTCGATGGCGGTTTAGGAAACGACGAACTGGTTGCTGGCGGTAATAACGACCTACTCGTCGGTGATGGATTGGCGTTTCAAGGGGGAGTTGGCGGCAACGATAACCTGCTCGGCGGCAATGGGAACGATACCCTAAACGGTGGTTTTCTTAACTTTTTAGGCTTAAGTGGCAATGATACGATTGATGGGGGTGGCGGGAACGACATCCTCGACGGTCGAGATGGTAACGATGATTTAATTGGCGGTAGCGGTAACGATATTGTTACGGGTGGCATTGGCAACGACATCGTTCAAGGTGCCGGTGCAACCGGTAACGGCGAATTCGATATCCTCACGGGCGATGTCTTAGGCGGTCCTTGGGTAGGTGAAGATACATTCATTCTCGGCAATGCGAATGAAGTTTTCTACGATGTTGCGGGTGGTGGCGACCTGGCAGTGATTCAAGATTTTCAAGTGGGTGCCGATCGCATTCAACTCAATGGTGCGGCAGTCAGCACTTATGCCTTTGCCGATGCCAGCAATGGAGCGGCTGAAATCTACTCGAATGGCGACCTAATCGGTGCAGTTCTGAATACCACTGTTGCCGATCTATTTAACAATCAATCGTTTATTTTAGCATAGCGATCGCCACTTTAAACTCAATCCTACAAGCCAAAGCCCCTAAAATCTTTTGAAATAGAGAAAATAGGGGCTTTTTAAATTTTAGAGCGGCTTCAATTAATCCCAATTATTGATGGGACTGGAATCCAGACAAGAGGGATAAAATCCCATTCCACCTTTGACCGCACGATCGCACTGTTTAAGGCGGTTGACGTGCTCTAAATCGACGACTTCTAGCTTATTTTTCTTGCAATTTGCTTGACAGCGATTGTCTTTAATTAGACGATTATAGGTTCGATACGGTATATAGTGCAGCGGATTATAACCTGCTGCTTCTAGCATAAGAACGCAAGCCCAGGAGTATTTTCCATCCAGGATTGCTTCAACCACATACTCAAACTGTTCGATCGTTAAGATCTTATCGAGCTGACCGTTAGAATAAGACATGGGATGAGCCACAGTTGTACCCTCACTAATACTCGATTGGTTACTAAGATTTAAGCGAACTAGGATTCAGGTCAATCTAGCTTGAATTGCACAATGAGCTATTTAATTTCTGAGGTAAACATCAATTAATTTCAGGAATCGTTAATTACTAGAAACTAATTCCTCCTTCTCGCAGCTGCTTAATCGGATCGGCAATAACGTCAAAAATACGACGGCTGCGAACAACGATTTCAGCTTCGGCGGTTTGACCGGGCTTGAAAGATATTTTGGTCTGCCCTTCCATGACATAATCGCGTTCGAGTTCGATTTCAACTCCATACACTTCGCCCACATTTGGATCGGTTTTGGCATCGGGCGATAGAGTCACAACGCGACCCTCGATAATACCGTATTCTTGAAAAGGATAAGCATCTAACTTGATGCGAACGGGCATCCCGACTTCCACAAATCCCGCCTCTTTTTCTAGCAAATTAGCAGATAAAACCAAGTCAGAGTTTTGAGGAGCAATTTCGGCAACCACTTGTCCGGAATTTACCATGTCGCCGCTATGGTTGACATTCAAAGACAGTACGGTACCGTCAACGGGGGCGTATAAAAATCGTCGCTTGAGTTGGATTTTTGCCCGCTTTAATAAGGTTTGAGTTTCAGCAATTTTGCCATTTAATTCTGACAGCTCTAACTGTAGCTTTTCGATTTGCTGTTGCATCGCGAGTTGAGCTTGCCGTCCTTCGGCTTCTTTTTGAGCCAGTTGGGCGACAAGTCGTTCGTATTCGACAGTAGATTCCTCCAGTTTGCCTTGGTGCTCGATCAAACGAGTGTTGCGATCGCGTCGAGATTGTCCTAAATCGAACAGTCGTTCTGAGGCAATCGTTCGATCGCTCATTTTAGCTCGAATCAATGCATTTTCACTATCGCGCAATGATTGTTCGGCTTGAAACAGTCGCTCTCGCGAAATTGCCCCTTCTGCTAACAGCGGCTTCAGTTGTTCGACTCGTTCTTGATGTTCTCGAACTTGCTGTTGCAGCAGGTTAATTAAATGGCTGGCATTGTTTTCTAAAGGTTCGATCGCCTGTTGGCGCGAATCAATAGCAACAATGTCATCGTTGAGTCGTTCGATAACCGCTTGGGTAGTCGTCGCTCGCGTTTCGGATTCGGCAATAGCCGCTCGTTGAGCTTGAAGGTCAGCCTGGATAACCATGGCTTTCATGCGAGACTCTAACAAAACGCGATCGATTAGAGTTTGAGTCTGCTCTCGCTGGGTTTGGTAAGCGATCGATTGTTGTTCGAGACGCTCGACTTCAGATGCTGCCACCTGCGGGTCGAGTTCGACTAAAATTTGTCCCGCAGAAACAGCCTCTCCTTCTTCTACTTCCAAGCGAGACACTTGACCCATTTCTTCTGAATAAATTTTCTGAGCCTCCCCTCGCGGAACCAGTTTTCCAGACGCCCGACCGACTTCGTTAATTCGCCCGTACCACGCCCACAAACTAAAGGCGAGAAAGAAGACAATTCCTCCGGCAATCGCCCGACGCGGAAAAGTTGATGGCGGGCGATCCAGCAGATTGTGAACGGCGGGAGACCAGGTAGAACTCGAATCCCTCTCGGTAGAAATTGAGTGGGCGTGAAATTCAGCATTGTTGCCTCGATCTCTCGAAGTTTGGGAAACAGAAACGCCACCGTAGATCGAGGTAACGTCCTTCAGTCGCTCTGGGATTAACGCACCCTGCGACCGAACCTCAGCGACATCGCCATCGGTAAAATGGCGAACCGAGCGATCGTTTGGATTGCATCGGTAACTTGAGCGATCGATATTCGTCATTCAATTGCCCTCAAAGCTTTATAACATGGTTTGAAGTGGGTTTGCGGTGTCTCAGAGCTTATGTCTTAGCTATTTACTGTTTTAATATTTAAAAAAACTAAAACACGCAATCTGAGTTTAAATAATTAACTTTTACGTCAAGAAAGGATATATTTTTAACTGCGATCGGATTGAATTTAGTTATCACCTTTCTTATCCTCCCAATTTATCAAACCTCATCTACAAACTACGTATTTACACTGAGAACTTTACAATAACTTTAACATAATCTTCCTTGGCTTCATCAAGAATTTACAAAAAATCGATATTTTTTATATTCTGCATGGAGTTTAACGATCTACTCTTCTCGATAAAGAGAAGTATATACGCATATATATATATATAATACTTAAAAATATAGCGAGATCGCCCTCGTCGATCCTATAGTAATTAGTAATGATACCTGTCGAACGCAAGATTCAGTATCTTTGTTGTATAAACTGCTTAAGAATAATTTAAAATTAATGAATTTAACTTAAAAAAATATGATGTGATAAGAGGTGATGCTAGTAATATGGAATCACCAACGCAGGGCAGTTCGACCCCACTAGCGTCCGCCTGCCATTTCAGGAGAAAGTATGTATGGCGTTTTCATTGGATAGGTGAAACTAACAATAGTTGACAAAGGCAACAGACAATAACAGGAGAGAGGTGCGTCTGTTTTTTTGTATCCTTAGAACCTGGCATTAGGTTGTATGAATGATTTGAAAATGCTATATTACGGAATTTTATCTAAAAATCTGTTAATTAAAGATCGAGTTGCTGACAAGCTAAATGGTAGTACAATCCTCGGATCGCCATCAATTCTTCGTGATTGCCTTGTTCGACAATTAAACCGCGATCGAGCACTAAAATTTTATCGGCATGACGCACCGTAGACAGTCGGTGGGCAATAATAAACGTGGTGCGATCGCGCGTAATGCGTGCCAAATTTTCTTGGAAGCGTCGCTCCGATTCAGTATCTAACGAACTGGTGGCTTCATCCAAAATTAGAATTCTCGGGTTTCCCAACAAAGCCCGAGCGATCGCAATGCGTTGTTGCTGTCCTCCCGACAAAGACGCCCCTCGCTCGCCCACCGTAGTATTGTATCCCAAAGGCATATCCTGAATGAAACTGTGAGCTTCGGCGAATTGCGCTGCTTCCACCACCGCTTCCAATGGAATTTCCTCGGTATACAGCGCAATATTTTCAGCAATCGTACCAGAAAATAGAAAACATTCTTGCGGAACCACGCCCAATTGCGATCGCAGCGATTGAGGAGCAACGTGGCGAATATCGTGTCCGTCAATTGTAATGCGACCTTGAGTCGGATAATACAGCCCTTGCATTAACTTTACGAGCGTACTTTTACCCGAACCACTGCGACCGACCAAAGCAATAGTTTGTCCGGCTTCAACGTCAAACGAAATATTTTGCAGCGTATTTCGTTCTTCATCATTGCCATACCGAAACGTGACATTATCAAATCTGACATCCCCTTTAATTGGAGGCAGCACTAACATCGAACTGCCCGTTACTTCTTCCATTGGCGTCTCAAACACATCGTTGAGCCGCTCCACCGAAATCAGCACTTCTTGCAATTCATCCCACAAATTTGTTAGTGCCATCACCGGACTGAGGACTTTCCCCTTCATCATATTGAAAGCGACAAACTGACCGATGGTGAGATTACCATTAATTACTAAACTCGCGCCGTACCACAACAATAAAATTCCCCCTACCGCCTCGATCGTGCCGCCGATCGCCTCTAGAGTAATTCCAAACTTCTGTCCTTTAAACCCGACATTGAGTTGATTGGTAAATCGGTCTTCCCACCGCCAGCGCAACTCTCGCTCGGCGGCGGCCGCTTTCACCGTCGAGATCCCGCTCATCATTTCAACCAAAACCGAGTTTTGATCGCTGGCTGCATTGAACCGTTCCCGGGACAATTTGCGCAAAAATGGCGTCGCCACTAAGGTAAAAATAACCATTGGTGGAATTAACGCCAACACCAATATTGTCAGGCGGGTATTGTAATAGAGCATTAAGCCCAAATACACGATTCCCGTCACTAAGTTCAGCCAAGCGAGCAACACCTGACCGATGAGAAATCGCTGGATTTTTTGGTTTTCTTGAACCCGCGTAATAATATCGCCCACCCGACGGGACTCGAAAAATTGCAACGGCAGCATTAAGGCATGATTGATAAATCCACTGACCAACGTCAGACTCAATCGATTGGATAAATAGGCGAGCAAATATCGCCGCGTACTCGACAGAGCCATTGTCCCCAAACCGAACAGGAGCGCCCCAATGCAAAAAACAGTCAGGACGCTCTGGCTGCGTTGCACGACCACCTGGTCGAGAATGATTTGGGTGAATAAAGGACTGACAAGGGCGAAAACTTGAATGAGGACGGACAGACCGATAATCTGCAACCCTAAATTTTTATAGGGCAAAAGTGCCGTCACGAATTTCCCCAGCGATCGCTTTTCGTTGGGGGCAGTTTTCAACCGCTCCGTCGGTTCCAGCATTAATGCGAATCCTGTCCAATGAGTGAGAAATTCCTGACGGGATACCCATCGCTTGCTGTCCGCTGGGTCAGCGACTAAAACGCGGTGACGCTCGACTGTATAAATCACAACATAGTGAATGCCTTGCCAGTGAGCGATCCAGGGGTTCGACTGTTCCGCTAGCTTGCCCAAACTGGCGCGCACCGGACGAGCCTGAAAGCCCAAACTTTCGGCGGCTTTGGCTAAACTCTTTAACGAAGCTCCCGAACGTCCGACTTCGGCGCGATCGCGAATGGTATTAATGCTAAACCGCTTTCCCCAATACTGTCCGATGGTGGCCAAACAGGCGGCTCCGCAGTCGGACGAACTTTGCTGTCGGACCAGGGGATAGTGGGACAGCCAATCTTTGAACTTGCGATCGAGCGGTTTGGGAAGCACCAACGGCGGAGACTCCACTTCCGCAGGATCGTGTGGTGCTGGTAAAGAGACCGGACGCACCGCTGGCTGTACCGCTTTTGCAGGAATCGGACGGGTGGATGGAAAGTTTGTGCCGGGTCGAGACACACCAGAATGGTTTAAACTGGGGGCGATCGCCACTGCGGTTGACCATTGGGCGATCGGTAAATGGTAGACTGTCACGTCGGTACGAGCCGTCCAGTTGGCTGGGGTTGGCTGGGGATGTCCCCAACTCGTTCCCGTCGCAACGGTTTCGGTGTCTGCTTCAATTTCACCCGATCGCAACCAAAATCGCCCCGCCGTCGCCGGTGCGACCCGATCGATCTCGCTTCCCGCACGCAGGTTGAGTTCGACGATTAACGGCACCAACTGTCGGATTTGATGGCTCGACAGGGACTTGAGAGGAGTTTGAGTTTTGAGAAATAACTGACACTGTCGGTCTCTGGCTTGTTGCTGTAGAGCGTTTTGCGCCGCCTCGGGTAAATTGGCATACCAAGTCTGGAATCCGTCGAAGGAAATTTGAGCCAGCAGTCCGTCGCTAGCGGCGATCGCGCGGTAGGAGATGCAGTGGGTCGATTCGTACAACCAGCGATCGCTCCCGAACCACTCGCCTGTCTCAATTACCGCTGCCGATCGATCTCGCTGGCGTTGGGGATCGACACTCAGCAATCTTACCCGACCTTCGCAAACTAAGTAAAGACGGTCGCCGACCTCTGCTTCATCCAACTCGTCTCCCAGTTTCAGCGGTTTGAGGGTAAATGGGAGCGAATCCTGGGAGCTAGATTCCTGAACCCCGATAGACGCCAGCCAGGTTTCTACAGTAGGAGCGATCGCCGCTTTGTCCTTTAACTCAACCTTATCGCTCATATTTGCCTCAATTTGCTCCCCACTTGAATTGCTCTGAGTCTTTGTGGCGAAGATGTCACCCCGACTCGCTGCAATGGGCGATCGATGTTCGTGCCATCTTGCCCTTGGGTCTATTCAACGCCATCTCGGCGATCGTCAGTTGCCAGATTGGCAACTCTGTCTGTCGCAAACGTGACAAGATTTATCCGCAAGCCGGAAACCAAATCCGAGGGCGATCGAATTCAGACGTTACATCTACCGATTTCGCGCTCCGAGACTTGCAGGTCATTCGCCCTTCCAATTCAAAAACTCGATCGAAGACTTCCTGCTCGTCTCCCAGATGACAAGTGGGAAAGTTGACCTTGGGAAACCCTAAGTCGAACTAGGGTTATGCAATTAACTTGCCCAATTCACAAAAAATTACCTTCATGAAATGATTTAAAAGACATCTTAAGATTAAAAAACCTCCAACAACATCATTAAAATCTAATTTCTAGAAGAGAATTTTAAACTCCCGAAAAAATAAAACTGTATCTTTTTAGACTTTTTGCCAAAATGGCACCCACTCTCTAGAAAAAGCCAATATATTGTTACCAACGAAAGGGGATTAAAGCCTTTCACAACCGCTAGGAACAAGGAAAAATACCAATGATTATTGCAGATCTTAATCATATCCAAACCCTCGAGACTCGCATCGTTGGTGGCTACGGCTATCAGGGTAGCGACATTGATGTTGACATTGACAAAGAAGTCGATGTTGACGTCGATGTTAATATCGGTTCGTACAAAGATTTCGAAACCTCCTCTGAAGTCAAGGGCATCAGTGCCTATGCCGAAGCAGAAGCCTTAGCATACGGTAAAAATGCCGCGACCGAATCGCTGACCTTCACCTACACTGACTATGGGTTCTCCACTTCTTCGGCTTCCTCTCTCTCTCAAAGCGATGGCTGCTCCTGGTGCTGGTAAGCCCCGATTGACTTCTCGGTTGAAATAATTCATCGCAGTCAATTGCCGATCTAGTAGCCACATCAATAGTGGACGGTTGATTGTTCGTAAGACAGTCAACCGTTATTTTGGTTTTAGTAATTTAACGATCGGCTAGAGCATGTCCCAGACTGAGGAGGTACACTTCCCTGTTGCCTTCCTCAACTGAGGTGTACTGCACGTTCGGAAATACTCGATGCAGCGATCGACTTCAAAACTTACTGCCAAAATGGCATACACCCCCTAGAAAAAGTCAGTACATTGTTAGACAACGAAAGGAAATTAAAGCCTTTCACAACCGCTAGGAACAAGGAAAAATACCAATGATTATTGCAGATCTTAATCATATCCAAACCCTCGAGACTCGCATCGTTGGTGGCTACGGCTATCAGGGTAGCGACATTGATGTTGACATTGACAAAGAAGTCGATGTTGACGTCGATGTTAATATCGGTTCGTACAAAGATTTCGAAACCTCCTCTGAAGTCAAGGGCATCAGTGCCTATGCCGAAGCAGAAGCCTTAGCATACGGTAAAAATGCCGCGACCGAATCGCTGACCTTCACCTACACTGACTATGGGTTCTCCACTTCCTCGGCTTCCTCTCTCTCTCAAACCGGCTACCACTTTTATCTTTAAATAAAGACGGGTTTCTAGAATTGACACCTTAATCTCTGGAAAATCTGTCTATCCTCGATGAAATGAATAGTTGGCGGTTGATTGTTTTTAAAGCAGTCAACCGTCACTATTCACTTGTGTGAATTGCAAATCAAAAAATCAATAATGCAACAAAAAACAGTATTGATTGATTGCAATTAAACTTAATTAAGACGGATGGAAGGTACGTTAAAATGCCCGAACAAGAATTGATTTCCACATCATCGAGTTCTAGCTCGTTTGTCAATAACACCGGTGCGGGGAGCACCAGCCAGGCTCAGGTAGTTACGTCTACAGGCGAAGTTATTGAAACGCCGCTGTTACAAATATTCCAACCCGGTGCCACCTCCAGTAGTGCCGAAGCGAGTGCAGCGATCTCTAATGGCGACTACACGCTTTCCGCAGGCGTTAGCGTGTCTCCTGGAACTGACACCGATTTGCCACCAACGGATACAACAACTCCAATCGTCGATATGGGTCAAATACTTAGTATTGCCGTAGCACCAACTCAAGTTAATACAATTATCGTTTCAACCCCTGCCGATGATGCGATCGCCGGGAGTTTCACCAACGATCTAATTGTCAGTAATGAGGGCAACGATTTCGTGCTTGGCGGGTTGGGAAACGACATCATTTATAGCAATCAAGGTCGAGATATCTTAGACGGCGGTGAAGGCAACGATCTGCTTCGCGGCGGTCGAGACGACGATATTTTAATGGGCGGAAACGGTGACGATATCTTAATTGGCGATTCCGGTCGCGACGTTCTCACCGGCGGTTCTGGAGCCGATTTGTTCGTCCTCAAAGCCGATCTCGATCCGTTCTCGGAAATCCCCGGCACCCTCTCCCCTGCGGATGTCATTGCAGATTTCGATGCTTCCCAAGGCGATAAAATTGTCATTGTCGGGGACGCTGAAATTACCCTGGAAACCTTCGATTCCAATGGCGATGGCGTGGCGGATTCCACTGGGGTTACCCTAGCCAATATCGGTCAGATTGGGATAGTTTTAGGGTCGATCGCACCTGAAGATGCAGTCGTGTTAACTCCAGAACAATTTGCAGCGATGACCGAGCCAGAGCAGCCGATCTAAAATGCAATCAACCAGTCAGACGAGTTGAGTATCGTGAATCTTTCCAAAGCCTCTATTCAACCCGATGATATTATTCATCTGCTCAAGCAGGATCGAACCCTCAAGCCGTTGTGTCAAAAGATTTTATATCGTCAAGTTATCGAACGAACGGCTCGCCAGCGGGACATCGTCGTTACCCCTGAAGAAATTCAAGCGGAAGCGGATCGGTTCCGACAGGAAAATCGGTTAGAACGGGCATCCGATACCTTGGCATGGCTTGCCGACTTGATGATTACGGCGGAAGATTGGGAGGCGGGAATTCGCGCTCAACTCTTGGAACAAAAGCTTGCCGATCGCCTGTTTGAACGCGAAGTGGAAAGAGTTTTTGTTCAGACCAAAATCGATTACGATCGCGCCATTTTGTATCAAGTGGTTGTCTCCTACGAACCGATCGCTCGCGAGTTACTGTATCAAATTGAAGACGGAGAAATTACATTCTATGAAGCCGCTCGCCTATACGATATTCATTCAGAACGTCGATATCGATGTGGCTATAGCGGTCAGGTCGAGCGATGGAGCCTTCCGCCCAGTTTAGCCGCCGCCGTGTTTGGCGCAACGATAGGCGAGCCGAGCGGCCCGATCCAAACCGATGAAGGGTATCATTTAATTTTAGTTGAAGAATTCATTCCGGCAGAGTTGACCCCCGCTCGCAAGCAAGCGATCCAAAATCGCCTGTTTAAAGAATGGTTGGATGGCGAGTTAAACTATCAGTTACACGCCCCAACTGAAGATTAGAAGATTTGACGCAACCATGTAGCGATCCCTCCCTACAGAAAGCAGCAAGCCTTAGAAACTTGCTGCTTTGTTATTAGGAAAACCGATCGCGCTTAACTGCCAGAAGGTTGCGGCTGCTGCGATCGCCGTCCGATTCCCAAAGCAGGCAAAAGTCGGTATTTCAAATAAAAACCGCCCGTGACAAATAGAATAATCAAAATGGCACCGATTCCCACCGGACTGGGCAGCCAAAATACGGCTTCAATGTGATTGATTTGTCCGGGTTGCAACTGCCACAACAGTTGCGTGCTGTCGCGATTGGGTTCGGGCATCAGGGCATTTTCGCCTTGGGCAATACTGCGCGCGCCCCAAGGAGTATTCAGCCGAAAATCCAATTCCAACAGGGAACTGGGACTGACCAGGACATCTCCCTCATTAGATGTAAAGCCGAGCGATCGCAAGTCTAAATCCAACGCCAGCCGATTGCGCAAGACTAAGATGAAATTATTTTGGCGAATATCGAGATTAGAACTGAGTTGGGGTAACTCCCGTTCCATCTCTTCCGAGAGTTCCTTTGCCGTATTTTGTTCGACGGGATTGAAAAATCGATTGAACTTGCGCTCCAACTCCGCCCCATTATTAAACGGAATTGTTACCGTTAGCCCTTGCGACGACGTGCGTTGGGTTCTCCCCCCCAAATCGCGAGCGCGACGGTCGATGCTATCGAGCCACTCTTTGACAGTTGTACTGCTGAAGCTGGTCAATCGTTCCGAGAGCTGGATGCGTTGGACGATCTCGCCGTGGGTTTGCGAGTTGAAGTTGACGCCGACATCGTATTGCACGCAACCCGAGAGCGTTACGGCGACGAGCAGGATAACCCCCACCCGCTGGATCCAAGAAATCGCGCCATGGGCGATCGCTGGCATAATTCGTTTCATCTCCTCTCCTGTCCGACATTGATAGGCGTGGGGTATCGAATCCCCCATCGATCTTAGATCGGCAGGGGGCGCAATTGGTTTTGACTTTTGGAATGGGGGCGATCGCCCTTCGAGATCGTTGCTGACTCTGTGTATATTGAAAGGGTTAATCTAAGGGGTAGAGTGAGGGAACAGTGTGAGGCGTGCGCCCAGGGGGTGCCATCAGGACCGATCTCGCCTTAACCCCAAATCCCGCTCGGAACTTCTCCCCGTTCCCATGTCGTCTAGCCGTATAAATTGAGGGGAAATGTCATGAAACCGAGCATTTTGGCAGCCGGAGCCGCGATCGCCGCGATCGCCTTTGCTGACGTTGCCCATGCCGAAAATTCGCTGCATGTCGAACGGTTGCTCGATACCAACTCCTGTTTGGCGTGCGACTTGAGCGGTGCCGAACTCAGCGGACTCGATTTTGCCGATGCTGATTTGCGCGGTGCTGATTTAGAAGGTGCAATTCTCACGGGCGTCAACTTTCGAGGAGCCATTTTAACCGCCGCCGACTTGCGAGGAGCCGACATCCGCGACGCCGATTTGCGGGGTGCCAATCTTAAAGGAGCGAGGTTGCGAGATGCCGATCTCAAAACCGCCGACCTCAGTGGCGTGGATCTCAGCGGCGCGCACTTACACGGAGCGGATCTCAGCAGTGCCGATTTAAGCGGGGTGAATCTCAAAGGGGCAAATCTCAGTTTTGCCATCCTTCGCTATACCATTCTCAACGGTGCTGTCCTAGATGGGGCGTATCTCTATCGCGCCTTGATGACCGAGGCGGACTTGCGGGGTGCAACGCTGGATGGGGCGGATCTCGATGGCGCGAAAATGACGGGGGCGATTTTGCCCGACGGTCGCATTTCCCAATAGCAGGAGCGCCGAGACATTGAAAATCGGGCGATCTCCCAACTTCCAACGCCTCGACGCTAGGTTTAGTTCAAACGACGCGATCTAGCCTTTGCTGGCGCGCAGGTGAGCCATAATTTGCTGCTTGCGCCGATCCGAGAAGATCGAATAACCGCCAAACTGATTCGTCGAGCGATCGAGGTGTTCGCGCATCCGCCGTTTCCGCTCTTCGGGAATGGACGGTGCAGAGGTCGGTGCCTTGTATTCAATCGACGACGAGCCGTTGAAGCTGGCGTTATCCGCGCTTTTCGCGAGATGCTCTTTGATGCGTCGGGTGCGTTCGTCCATAACCATCAGGGTGACCCTCCTTTCTTTTTCTAAAGTTTTGTAACTTTGTGCTAATTCTATTGTGGCGCACGAAGTTTGTTCTGCCATTAAGAACGGGCAAAAGTCTGTCGTGCGGTAGAGATGGAGGGATCCCGGTTTGCGGCGTTGGAGCTATCCTCATTCCACGACTGGAAGACATTCGAGCTGAATTGGCAAAAGCTAGCTTGCAACAGTTGTTCTCGTCAATTGATTCTACTTATTGGGTCCTAAGAATCGCTCACCATCATAGTGAATGATAGGGTCTGGGTTATCGACAATCCAAACTTCTGTCTCCCAGCTAATTTCCTTAGAAAATCTAGAAAATTTCTTGAAATCTTCAAATCCTTCCGTGACAAATCCGATCGCCTCAAATCCTAAAGCCAGTTCGTCACAACCGGCGAATAAATCGAAGACTTTCGGCGAGTGAGAAGTTGACGGTTTGGGTCGTAGGATGTGGTTTAACCAGCTAATCCAGATGCTCGATCGCATTTGGGATGGGAACCACCCCTACACAACTGGCAGCACGTAT
>CAYQUF010000091.1:2528-19221 GCA_964420595.1 uncultured bacterium | reverse complement strand
AAAATTTGTAGGTTGGCAAATTTTATACCCGACTATCCATTGTCGTGCAAGCGTTGACGAAGGCGATCGCGGAATGCTAAAACGGCATCGAGCGGATCGTCGGCACGAACGTAAGTTGCAAATTCAGTTAAATTGAACTCGGGAAGTTGCACGCTGCGATCGCATTCTTCGTAACCGCCATTTCGCAAACAATAAACCGCTAACCGTTCGTTTTGCCAGAACCAAACTTCCGGAATTCCCAAGCGGCGATACACTTCTAACTTATCGATTCCGCCACTGGTGACGACTACCTCGATGACCAAGTCCGGCAATTCTTTTTCAGTTCCCAAACAATAACATTCATCTGGTTCCGTTCCTCCCTGTTGGGACTGGCGGCGAAATGTCATCGAACCGAGTCCCCAAAACCGGATTCGCGTTTCTTGAAAATAGGCTTCCAAAAACATTCCGATATTGGTTTTTCGACGCTCGTGCCAGCGACTTGGAGCCATCATTTCTAAGGCTCCATCGAGATAAGTAACTCGAATGCCGACTCGGTTTTCTAAGCGAGCCAGCAGGGTTTCGTACTGCGTCCAATCGACTCCCGTGGTGATGTATCGTTCTTCCGGGTCGTCAGTTGCGAGGGGAAGTATGTCTGTCCAATCCTGAGAGGCGATCGCGCTCATGGCATTGTTGTCCGACCAGTTGGCTGTATGATGGTAGGGGTTTGGTCGCCAAACCCGAAGGTAAAATTATTATAGCGATCGCACCCTTGCCTTCGTTCACGCTTACGATTCTCCCGACCCGCGCGATCGTATTGTTGCGTCTCTCGGGAGGGTCGAGCCACACGTCAGCGTTGGCTGGATACGCTAGAAGTGGGAGCTGAGGATAATGCGGAGGCGGGAAAGTTCGCGCGATCGGTTTTTCGATATAATATTGTGATAATTTTACCAGATAGCAACCAGTTTTGCAATCTGCAAAAATCAATCAATTTAGGAGTAAAATTTAAATGCTAGAAACAGTAGAGCTTTGCAACTTTAAAAGTCATAAATTGACCACAATTCGCCTGAATGATTCGAGGTTGTATGCACTTGTCGGACAAAACAGTTGTGGTAAAACATCTGTATTGCAAGCCTTGCACTACTTGAGTCGGCTATCTGACCGTGAAAACTCCTCCTTTGCACATATATTTCAACACGAGAGAGCGCCTCAATTTCACAAGTGTTGAAAGATAGCTTAAAAAAAGAAAAAAGCGACTGAGATATGGAAATTTCTCGAATCTATGAGGCAACTTTGTTGAATAAATCGTAGTTTATTCACCTACATTTATCTGGCGAGTCAAGTTTTGTATCTTGGAGCGATCGCATCCTTCCCTAACCTAAAATGTAAAGTTTTATATCAGATTTCAACACTTTTGGCATGAATCATTTCCAATAAAATTCAAATAAAGCCAAGTAAATTCAAGAAAATTTACCGAATACTCAAGCTCCTCAATAATTAAAATAACCCAAATCCAGGCGTTAGGAATCTGTCAGTTGGCGATTGTCACAATTATTGTAGTGGACTGGCAAGCTTAATTTTATGGGTAAAGCGATCGCTGTAATTTATAGGATAGTGCTAATCCAGCAGCTAGATTGCCCCCAATTTTAAGCTTGCCGGTCTACTACAACTGAATCCACTCCCTAAACTCCGTCAAAATCGTCCCATACCGATCGCCCGCTACCCATCTCAGATCGTTATGTCCCGCACCCTCAATCCAAACCGATCGCTTCGGTTCCTTCGCCGCTGCAAATAACCGCTTTCCGTGACCGAACGGAATCACCTCGTCCGCCGTCCCGTGCATCACCAACACCGGACAGTCCACTCGATCGATTTTGGCAATATTATTAAACTTGTCAAACGGCACGATCGCAATTCCCGTCACCACCCGAAACGCACTGACAAACGTACTTTCCAAAATCAATCCCGCCAGCGGCACCCGCGTCGCCAAATCCACCGCCGGACCGCCGCCGACCGATCGCCCGTATGCGATAATCCGATCGCCCGGAATCTCCAACTCCTCGCGCAAATACCGATAAGCCGCATCGATATCCTTATAAGCATTCCGCTCCGTCGGCGTTCCCTCACTCGTCCCGTAACCGCGATAGTCATACGCCAGCACCGAAAACCCGATATCGCGCAACTCCAATAACCGGGGACGGATATCGCCGAGGTCTTCCGCATTCCCGTGACTGTACAGCAGCGTATACCGCGCCTCGGAATTGGGAAAATACAGCGCCGAAATCTGCACCCCCTCTCCCGACGTCAGCTTCAGCACCTCATCCGTATCGCGATAGCTCGACGGTTGGGGCAAGAAAATCGAGCCATCCGTAAAAAAATAGGCATAGGCGCAGACAATCGCGTAAACGAACAACGCCGACGTCGCCACCCGTCCCACCGAAAACTCGCCAATCACCCACGTCCGCCAAAACTCTCGGCTCGCCATCGCCTCCCTCTCCTAATCGTCGCGCGCTAACCGGATTTTACCAGCAGCAACTGTACGAGTTTGCAACCAACTGCTAGACTGCATTGCGGAATAGCCTGGACGTTCGGAGTGCCGAAACTCGCCGAATCCGAATCTTTTCGATCGCCTTTCGACCCCCGAGCGCGATCGCAGTCTATCTCCCCATCGCGTAACCCCAACTGCAATTGCGAGGATCTCTTATGGCTCTAGAATATCCCGACGATCTCAAATACCTCGACTCCCACGAATACGTCCGCTTGGACGGCGAAATCGCCACCATCGGCATCAGTGCCTTTGCCATCGACCAACTCGGCGATATCGTATTCTTAGAACTCCCCGAAGTCGGCGACGCCCTGACCAAAGGCGAAACCTTCGGAACGATCGAATCGGTTAAAGCCGTCGAAGATATGTACGCGCCTATCTCCGGAACCGTAACCGATCGCAACGAGGAAGCGCTGAACTCTCCCGAAGCCATCGGCGACGATCCCTACGGGGAAGGGTGGTTGCTCAAAGTTCGCATCAACGACGCCGACGAACTCGACGATGCCCTCTCCGCCCAAGAATACCGCGAACAGCTCGAAGGCGAATAAACTGAAATGCGATCCACTCGCTCGCAGACTGTTGCAGAATATGGAGAGGGCGCGAGCGAGGACGATCGCCCATTTGGGGGGAGGGGTCGGGGACGGCGAAACGGGGAACGCCAACATTTGCCCCACCTACCAGCCAGTTCACCCTATCAAGGAGTTGTATGACAAATTTGAACGCAGCTAACGCCACGACAACCGCCTATTCGACCGACGGAAACGGCAATGGCAACGGTGCCACACCCGTCAATTCGCTGCCATTTACCGATCGCTTTGTCGAGCGCCACAACGGCCCGCGCGGCGAAGACATCGAGCAAATGCTAGCGGTCTTGGGTCTGTCCAGTCTCGACGAACTGGTCAATCGCGCGGTTCCCGAGTCGATTCGGCTGCAATCTCCCCTCAACTTACCCCCCGCACGCAGCGAATACGCCGCCTTAACCGATTTAAAGGAAATTGCCTCGAAAAATCAGGTATTCCGGTCGTTCATCGGCATGGGATACCACGATTGCATCACGCCGCCGACGATTCAGCGCAACATTTTAGAAAATCCCGGCTGGTACACCGCCTATACGCCGTATCAGGCAGAAATCGCCCAAGGACGGATGGAAGCTCTGCTGAATTTCCAAACCCTGGTTATCGACCTGACCGGCTTGGAAATCGCCAACGCCTCGATGCTCGACGAAGCCACCGCCGCTGCTGAAGCCATGAGCATGAGCTACGGCGCGTGTAAGAAGAAAAATGCCGACGCCTTCTTCGTCTCCGAAGCGTGTCACCCCCAAACCATCGACGTGGTGAAAACCCGCGCCAAACCCTTGGGAATTGAGGTGATTGTCGGCGACCACCGCACCTTTGACTTCAATCGCGAAATTTTTGGTGCCTTGGTGCAATATCCCGCCACCGACGGCACGATTTACGACTATCGCGAGTTTATCGCCAAAGTGCGCGAACAAAAAGCGATCGCCACCGTCGCCGCCGATTTACTCAGCCTCACCCTCCTCACCCCACCGGGAGAATTCGGCGCGGATATCGCCATTGGCAACACCCAACGCTTCGGCGTTCCCCTGGGGTACGGCGGTCCCCACGCGGCGTATTTCGCCACCCGCGACGCCTACAAGCGGAAAGTCCCCGGTCGGATTGTCGGCGTCTCGAAAGACTCCAACGGCAAACCCGCCTTGCGTCTGGCTCTGCAAACCCGCGAACAGCACATCCGACGCGATCGCGCCACCAGTAATATTTGTACCGCACAAGTGCTGCTGGCGGTGATTGCTTCGACTTACGCCGTCTATCACGGTCCCGTGGGACTGCGACGCATCGCCGAACGGATTCACCAACTCACCGCCACCCTCGCTGAAGGGTTGCAAAAATTGGGCTATCGCCTGGGTGCGTCGTCATTCTTCGATACGGTGCGAGTGGAACTGGGTGCCAAATCCCTCTCCGAGATTTTAGACGCCGCCGAGTCCCGCCAAATCAACCTCCGCGCCATCGACGACACCGCCGTCGGCATTTCCCTCAACGAAACCACCACCGTCGAAGACTTGATCGACCTGTGGCAGATTTTTGCCGGAACCAACGAACTCTCCTTCAACGTAGAGGAACTGGTCAAAACCGCGTCCCGCCACTTCGACGAGTCCTTCGTTCGCCAAAGCGACTACCTCAGCGACCCGATTTTCAACAGCTACCACTCTGAAACCGAGTTGCTGCGTTACCTGTATCGGTTGCAGAAAAAGGACGTGTCGTTGAATACGTCGATGATCCCGCTGGGGTCGTGTACGATGAAACTCAACGCCGCCGCCGAAATGCTGCCGGTGACGTGGCCGGAGTTCGGTAAAATCCATCCCTTCGCTCCCCTGTCGCAAACGCGCGGCTATCAGGTGCTGTTCCAAGAACTGGAAACCTGGCTGGCGGAACTGACTGGATTTGCCTCCATTTCCCTGCAACCCAATGCCGGATCCCAAGGGGAATATACCGGATTGCAGGTGATTCGCCGCTATCACGAAGACCGAGGCGAAGGTCACCGCCACATCTGCTTGATTCCCGAATCGGCTCACGGAACCAATCCCGCCAGTGCGGTCATGGCTGGGATGAAAGTGGTGGCGATTTCCTGCGACGAGATGGGCAATATCGACATCGCCGACCTGAAAGCCAAAGCGGAGAAGCACCGGGACGACCTGGCGGCGATTATGGTCACCTATCCGTCCACCCACGGGGTGTTTGAGGAAGGGATTATCGAAATTTGCGATATCGTCCACGCCAATGGCGGACAGGTGTATCTCGATGGCGCGAATATGAACGCTCAGTTGGGATTGTGCCGTCCGGGAGACTACGGTGCGGACGTGTGCCACCTCAACTTGCACAAGACGTTCTGCATTCCCCACGGTGGCGGCGGTCCCGGTATGGGTCCCATTGGGGTGATGCCGCATTTGGTACAGTTCTTGCCGACCCATCCCGTGGTACAAATGGGAGGAGAGCGGGGCATTGGCGCGATCGCTGCTGCACCTTGGGGCAGTCCCAGCATTCTGCCGATTTCGTGGATGTACATCGCCATGATGGGAGCAGAGGGACTGACGGAGGCGACGAAGGTGGCGATTCTCAATGCCAACTATATCGCCCGTCGGATTGAAGACCATTACCCGGTGCTGTACAAGGGGAAAAATGGGTTAATCGCCCACGAGTGCATTCTCGATTTGCGATCGCTCAAAAAGTCGGCTGATATTACCGTAGACGATATCGCCAAGCGGTTGATGGACTTCGGCTTCCACGCGCCGACCGTGTCTTGGCCCGTGGCGGGTACAATGATGGTGGAGCCGACCGAAAGCGAGTCGAAGCAGGAGTTAGACCGCTTCTGCGACGCGGCGATCGCAATTCGGAAGGAAATCCGGGCGATTGAAGACGGCGAGGCGGATGCGAGCGATAACGTGCTCAAACACGCTCCCCACACCGCCGAAACCCTGATTTCCTCGGATTGGCAGCGACCCTACTCCCGGGAGCAGGCGGCGTATCCCCTCCCCTGGACGCGCGATCGCAAATTCTGGCCCCCCGTGGGACGGATTGACAATGCGTTCGGCGATCGCAATTTGGTCTGTGCCTGTGCGGGCATGGACGCCTATACTGACGATAGCGACTAACCGATCCCGGTCGGGGCATGACCCCGGCTCCCCTTGCCTATGGTGCGCTTAAATTCGTGGCAATGGGGGGTTCTCGCCCTTCCCATTGCCGCCATTGTCATTTTCTTACTCGTCGCCGCCGGCTGGCAGATCCATCAGTGGGGCGTGAATTGGATCTGGGGCATTGTCATCTTGGCGTTGTTAGGCTGGCGGTGGCTGTTGGTGCGGTGGACGCGACCCGCTCAGGCGCAGGTCGAGAGCGTCATGGCGGAGGTTGGCGAGCCAATGGGTGCCGCCGATACGGAGCTGGATGCCGACGAAGCCACCCAAAGGGCAAAAGCCGAGTTGGAAGCGGTGTTGGAAGCCTCTCGCCAGGATCCGCCGATTTGGGAAGATTGGCAGGCGTTTTGGCAGCGATGTCAGGATTTAGTCAGCGCGATCGCCCGGATTTACTATCCCGAGGCGAAGTATCCCTTACTCAATATCTACGTTCCGCAGGCGTATGCCCTGATTCGCGGCACGGTGGACGATACGGATCGGTGGATGCAAAAGCTGTCGCCGGTACTCAACCAAGTGACTGTGGGACAAGCGTATCGCGCTTACGAGATGTATCAAAGCCTCGAACCCTCGGCGCGCAAATTCTGGCAAGCATGGCAGTGGGCGCAGTGGGTGGTGAATCCCGCCGCCGCCATCGCCCGCCAAGTCAGCCAGCAGTCGAATAACCAAGCCACGGAACAGTTATTGGGCAATTTCGGGCAAATGGCGCGAGAAGCGGCTTTGCGGAATCTCTGTCGCCAGGCGATCGCCCTGTATAGCGGCAGTACGCCTCCGCTGTTAGAGGTTCCGAGTGAGGAGCAGAAATTACCGGAAGCCAAGACTCAAACCTTACGCGAGATTATTGAAGACGCCGAATCGACTGAAGAAATCGAGCAAAAACCCGTCAATATCTTACTCGTAGGACGGACGGGAGCGGGAAAAAGCAGTTTGATCAATACCCTGTTTCGCAGCGATCGCGCCGAGGTGGACGTGCTGCCGAGTACCGATCGGATTCAGAATTATCGCTGGCAGGCGGAAACGGGGGAAATCCTCAACCTGTGGGACACGCCGGGATACGAGCAGGTCAGCCGGGAGGACTTGCGCCAGGTGGTACTCGATGGCATCCGCACGGCGGATTTAGTGCTGTTGGTCACGCCAGCGTTAGACCCGGCGTTACAAATGGATGCGGACTTTCTCAAACAAGTTAGGAAAGAGGTGAGCGATGTGAGCGCGATCGCGATCGTGACTCAAGTAGATCGATTGCGCCCGATGCGAGAGTGGGATCCGCCCTACGACTGGGAAAACGGCGATCGCCCCAAGGAAAAGTCTATCCGGGAGGCGACCCAATATCGCGCCGAACAGCTCGAAGACCTGTGCGATCGCGTCTTACCCCTGGTGGCGGCAGATGCCAGTAAGAACCGGGACGCCTGGAACGCCGATTCTCTGTCCATGACGCTGGTTGAGTCGATTTCCCCCGCCAAACAAGCGCGATTGGCGAGATTCCTGCGCGATCGCGACAGCCGCATTGCCGCCACCGCCAAAATTATCAATCGCTACACCCGTCAAATGACCACCACCCAGGGACTCACGGCTTTGCTGAAAAGTCCGATTTTGCAATTTGTCTCTACGCTGACCACCGGGTCGCCGAGTCTCGCGTATGCCCTCGCCGAGCAAATTCCCGTGGAACAGTTACCGGTGGTGATTGGTAAAGTGCAGATGGCGTATGAGTTATTTGGATTGTTGAATACGGAGGAGAAACCGATTGAGTTCGAGTTGCGATCGCTCTGGTCGGTGTTGCGCAATACGTCCGGTTCCCCCGATCGCAATGCTTGGGCGTTCGGTCATGCGGTGGTGGAATATTGGAGTCAGGATTTGGATATCGTTCAACTGCGCGATCGGTTTAAATTGTATTTGGAGGGCGAGATGCGTGAACGCAACTAGCGATTCATTGCTACGCCATAGAATCGTAGCTTCCCAATCCTGCTACCAGAGAGGGAGACGGCGCTCTCGCCTACTGCCAGGAACTTCTGCGGTTGCAGCACCCCAGGTCATTTCTGCCTGTGGGTTTGGATTGAAATTGTTGATGCCAACTTTTTGCCCGTTCCCTACATTTATGAATCGGGTGTTGCCAGGGCTTACAGGTTCACTTGTACCTTGCCAAGCAGGTCTTGTATCTACCCAGTAATCCAGAGTTCTTGTCTGGTGGGCAATAGTGCCGTACTTAGCTGGTGCAATTATACCCCGTCCGCCGCTAAAAGCGCGAATGATGCTTCGCGTTCATTCGTAGGATGCGCGGCGGTTTTGCTCAATAATTCGACCCGAGGGAGTTGGCGATCGAGTCCTCAAGAAACTGATGTTGACTAAAAAATCAAGTTTGGTTTCAGGATAAGTGTTTGGTTTCGCAGAAATTAAAAAACTCCGAAACCTCTTCTTATATCGCGTGGTCTTTATCATACCACAATTGGCATCAAATGTCAAATCGTCGGGGTTGGGTCTCCAAACTCTATCCCCATCCCCCTATCTCCCCATCTCCAACAAACCCTCCCAAATCCCGCCGCGCGATCGCCGCTGCCATCACATCCGGAAACCGATCCGGCGTGCAGGCAAACGCGGGAATTCCCAACTGGGCGAATTGGGCGGCATGATGGCGATCGAATGCAGGTGCGCCCTCGTCATCGAGAGCCAGCAACACCACCACCTGCACCCCCGACCTCACCAACGCCGCCACCCGCTGGTGCATCTGGGTAGCATTCCCCCCCTCGTACAAATCGCTAATCAGCACTAAAATCGTCTCCTGGGGTCGGCGCACCAATCCCTGACAGTAGCCCAACGCCCGATCGATATCGGTACCGCCGCCCAATTGCACGCCAAACAGCACCTCCACCGGATCTTGCAGGTTGTCGCTCCAATCCACCACCGAGGTATCGAACGCCACCAAACGGGTATTCAGCGCCGGGAGAGACGCCAATACAGCGGCGAAAATACTGGCATAGACCACTGAAGTCGCCATCGACCCACTTTGGTCGATACACAGGATAATATCGCGCAGGGACGATCGCTTGCGTCCGTAGCCAATTAGGGTTTCGGGAATAATCGTGCCGTAATCGGGCTGATAGTGCTTCAGATTAGCGCGAATCGTGCGGTTCCAATCAATTTCGCTGTGGCGGGGGCGACGGTTGCGCGTGGCGCGATTGAGACTGCCCATCACCGCCTCCCGGGTGGGATTGGTCAACTTCCGCTGGAGATCCTCGACCACCCGACGCACCACCTGTCTGGCACTGTCCTTAACGCGATCGCCCATCACCCGATTCAGAGCGATTAAATCGGCAACTAGATGCACGTCCGGCTCGATCGCCTCTAGCATTTCCGGCTCCAGCAGCATTTGGTGCAAATTCAGCCGTTCCAAGGCATCTCGCTGCATCACCTGCACCACCGAGGCACCGAAGTAATTGCGAATATCGCCGAGCCAACGCGCTACATTAGGAGCGGAACTCCCCAGTCCGCCGCGACGATCCCAGTCGTAGAGTGCTTCAAGGGAACGGTCGATGGCGCGATCGCGACCTTGCAGCGTGTTGCCAGTCCCCTCTCCCCCAGACGTCCCTCCCTGACAGACACTTGCCGCCTCGGCATCGGGATCGCCCAACACCAATCGCCAGCGTCGCCAGCGTTCTCCAAGATTGGGTTGAGTCACGATCGACCTCCTCTAACTCAAGCGCTCTGGTGGTTTGCAAACGAGGTGCCAACCCAATGCCATGCTCCCGAACTGCCAATAAATATATATGATCTAAGCCAGTAGGGAAACTTAAAAGATGGGTGGATCGGTTTGGTTGGTTCGAGTCCATCGGACGACAGACAACCTCGCGCCGAGAGTCCCCAGGGGCGTTTCGATTCCGACGGAACGCATTGCATTTTCTAGAGTTGAGGTTCTAAGTTGGCGAGCGTGCAAATGGCGTCTGTGACTCCGATCCAAAATCGGGACAAACGATTCCCCAGTACGGGCGAGCGATCGCTCGTTCCTACTCTCTGTCTGAGAAGCTTCGACAGAACAGCACGTCTTGACGCATCGCAACTGAAAGGGGCGAGTTCATGAAACTTCGGAAGAAGACACTGTCGATCGTCGGTGCAGCACTGGTGGCGCTTAACGTGGTTCTCTATGCCACCTCGTCAATCGTCTTGCTTCGCGATTTCCACCAACTCGAACAACACTACATCCGGCAAGATGTTTCCCGCGCCCTCGATGCGGTTTCCGCTGACTTGGCAAACTTAAATACCACGGTGCGGGATTATGCCGAGTGGGACGACACTTACGCATTCATGGATACCCCTGACAAGGGTTATGTCAAGTCAAATTTACCAAACTCAACATTTTCGTATCTCCAGTTAAATGTTTGGCTGATGCTCGATGCCAACGGCAACGTCGTCTTCAGCCAAGGCTTTGACTATCGCAACGATCGCCCCATTCCCCTCCCCGACGGCTTGCAGCGCCACCTCAATGCCGACAGCCCCCTCCTCGACCATGCCGATCCCAAAGATAGCGCCACCGGAATCTTAACCCTACCGGACGCCCCACCCCTGCTCCTCGCCGCTCGCCCGGTCGTCACCAGCGAAGTCAAAGGTCCGATTCGCGGCACCATCGTCATCGGACGCTACCTCAACGATCGCAAGATCGAGCAACTCTCCAAACTCACCCAACTCTCCCTCGCCGTTTACGACTTCGACGACCCGCAGCTTCCGGCACAAGTGCGCCAACAGTGGGCGCAGCGAAAATCGGGCGATACCGAGACGCCTCAATTGCTCGCCGTGCGTCCGTTAAAGCAGGATAGCAGCGAACGCATTGCCGGGTACGCCACCTTGCAAGACATTTACGGCAACCCCGCCTTGCTGTTGCGGGTGGATCGACCGCGCTCCATTTACCAGCAGGGTCGCGACAGCGTGCGTTACTTCAGCATTTCCATGCTCGTCGTCGGCTTCATCTTTAGCGGCATCACCCTGCTGCTGATCGAAAAAGTCGTTCTCTCGCGCCTGGGTCGCCTCACCCGCAGCGTTACCCGCGTGGGCGATCGCGGCGATCTCGGCGAACGCATTACCTTACCCGGACGCGACGAACTCTCCGGTCTGGCTCGCACCATCAACGCCATGCTCGACGCCCTGGGACACTCGCAAATGCAGCAGCGAGAGAGCGAAAGTCGCTATCGCTTGATGGCGGAGAATTCGACCGACCTGATTTCGCGCCATACCCCCGAGGGGGAATTTCTCTACGCTTCTCCCGCCTGTCGCGCCCTGTTGGGATACGATCCGCAAACCCTTGAAGGCAAGAACATCCAAGATCTCTGCCACCCCGCCGATCGCCAATCCCTGGCTCGCTTCCGACTCACCCTGCAAGCCCAACCCGTCACCCCCACCTACAGCTATCGCATCCGCCACCAAGACGGTCACTATCTCTGGTTCGAAACCACCAGCCGCGCCGTTCGCCCCACCGCTACCGGTCCGGTGCAAGAGATCGTTTCCGTATCGCGGGACGTAACCGAACGCCAGCTCGCCGACGAAGACCTGCGCCAGAGCGAAGCCTCGATCCGATCGCTCTATAAAGTCACCTCCGCGCGCAATCTCGACTTCAACCAACGGCTGCAAGGCTTGCTGGCATTGGGGCGCAAGCGGTTCGGACTCGATATTGGCATTGTCTCGCACATCGCCGCCGATCGGTTTGAAGTCATCGCCGTGCAGTCGCCGGGCGATCGGATTCGCTCGGGTCGAATTCGCTATACGGACTTGTCCCTCGATGGCGGCGAAACCAAAGTCATCGATCCCGAGGGCGGGATTGAAGTGGAAGGGGATGTGTTCGAGCTGGAGCGCACCTACTGCCATCAAACGGCGCGATCGCGATCGCCCCTATATTTCGAGTCCTTGGAAGTCTCGGGTTTGCGCCAACCTCCCCGTTACGGACCGTTCGAGATTCAAGCCTATATCGGCACCCCGATCGTCGTCGCCGGTGCGGTGTACGGAACCCTGAGCTTTTCGAGTTCCGACCCCCTGGAAGAACCGTTTCGAGCCGTCGATCGCGAACTGCTGAAACTGATGGCACAGTGGATTGGCGGCGAAATCGAGCGGCATCAAACCGCCGTTCACCTCGCCGTCGCCCGCGATCGCGCCCTGGCAGCCACCCGCGCCAAAAGCGACTTCCTCGCCACCATGAGCCACGAAATCCGCACCCCCATGAATGCGGTCATCGGCATGACGGGATTGTTGCTCGACACGCGACTGACGGCGAAACAGCGGGATTTCGTCGAAACCATTCGCGGCAGCGGCGATGCCCTGCTGACGATTATCAACGACATTCTCGACTTTTCCAAGATCGAATCGGGCAAGCTCGAACTGGAGCGCCAACCCTTCGAACTGCACGGTTGCATCGAAGAATCCCTCGACCTGCTCGCCCCCAAAGCCGCTGAAAAAGGCTTGGAATTGGGCTATCTGATCGAACCGCAAACCCCCACCCAAATCGAAGGGGATGCCACCCGCGTCCGCCAAATCCTGGTCAACTTGCTCAGCAATGCCGTCAAATTCACCGAATCGGGGGAAGTGACCATTTCCGTGGTCAGCCGCCCTTTAAACGCCGAGGACGCTTACGAAATTCTCTTCGCCGTCCAGGATACGGGCATCGGCATTCCCCAAGAGCGCATGGATCGGCTGTTCCAATCGTTCAGCCAAATCGACTCGTCCACGACCCGACAATACGGCGGGACGGGACTGGGACTGGCAATTAGCAAGCGACTGGCAGAAATGATGGGCGGTCGCATGTGGGTCGAAAGTCGTAACGCCTTCGGCGGCGATCCTCCTGAAGGCTGGAGCGAGGGGAACTATCCCTGTATCAACCGCCGCTTGCCGATTTCCCATCAGGACGGTTCGACCTTCTACTTTACCGCGATCGCCCCTGCGGTCGAGGCGGCGACCCCGGTTCACCAACCCCTGCCAGAAGTGGAACTGTCGGACAAGCGGGTGCTGTTGGTCGATGACAACCCCACCAACCGCAAGATTTTAGCCCTGCAAGTGCAATCGTTGGGCATGGTGGCGCAAACGGCATCCGATGCGAGCGAGGCGATGGCTCGCTTCGAGGAGGAACCCCCCTTCGATCTGGCGATTTTGGACATGCAAATGCCCGAGGTCGATGGCATTACCCTGGCTCGCGACCTTCGCCGCTATCCCAAGGGCGAATCCCTGCCTGTCGTGATTCTCACGTCGATGGGACTGTCGGCGACCGAGGTGAAAACCGACGATCTCAACTTGGCAGCATTTCTCAACAAGCCCATCAAGCAATCGCAGCTCTACCAGATTTTAGATGCGGTCTTCAGCGGTCAGCCAATTTTAGCCAAGTCCATGCAGGCGTCCTCTCCTAAAATCGACCCGCATCTGGCACAGCGATCGCCCTTACGGATTTTGCTGGCTGAAGATAACGTCACCAACCAGAAGGTCGCCTTGCAGTTTCTCGAAAAAATGGGCTATCGCGCCGACATTGCCAGCAACGGCATCGAAGTCCTCGACGCCCTGCACCGCCAGCCTTACGACGTGGTGCTGATGGACGTACAAATGCCGGATATGGACGGGTTGGAAGCGGCGCGGCGAATTCGGGAAGAATGGTCGGACGATCGCTGTCCCTACGTGATTGCCATGACCGCTTACGCCATGAAAGGCGATCGCGAGGAGTGCATCGAAGCGGGGATGGACGATTACATCAGCAAACCCATCCGCGTGGACGAGTTGGTGCAAGCTTTGGAGGAATGCCATCGGGTGCGCAATGGCCACGGGGTATTAGCCGCCGACGACCCCAGCGATGACGATGCCATTTTCGATCGCCCCCCCGAACCGAGTCCCCCAGCGCGATCGGAAAACGGTAAAGGCGATCGCGGCGAGATTTTGAACGAGCAAATCGTCGAAGACCTGCGCGAAATCGACGCCCTGGAAGAATTGGCGGACGTGTACTTGCAAGAAGCGCCCAAACTCCTGGACAACTTGCATACCTCCCTCGATCGCGCCGACGCAGCAGGCGTGAAGGAAGCCGCTCACTCGCTCAAGTCTACCAGTGCGGCATTGGGAGCATTCGCACTTTCGGAGTTGAGCCGCCAGATCGAAATGACCGGTCGCGAGGGTTCGACGGAGATCTCGCCGGAGCTGCTGTCCCAACTCAAAACGGAATACGAACGGGTGAAAACCGCCCTAGAGGTGGAATGCCAGCGCGATGGCGAGGAATTGGGAATTGGCGATTAGAGGGGATGGTCCATCGAGGCTGAGGCGGCAAATCGTCCCCCGACCCGCTCAGATGACATCCAGTTGGAGACTTTCTATTCATGGGAAGGTGGGCATTGCGAGTTTGCAGGGGATCGGCACAAGTTCAACTCGATCGGCAATTCCCACCCTACCAATGGGGTTCGATTGAGTGCCAAGTTATTCGCCGAATTCCATATCAGTTAGTTCCGTTGTCACTGCTGTCTAACTGAGGCAGACTTTCGAGTTGGAAGTATTGGTGAAATTTGGGCGTCACTTGCAGGGCGTAGGAGCGGCTGTCGGCGTGGCGGCGGCGGCGGACGAATCCCAGTTCGACCAGTTCGCGCACGTGCTGGTACGCCCCGGAACCGCGCAGGTCTACCAGTTCGGTTTGAAGAATCGGACCCTTCAGGGCGATCGCGGCGAGGGTGCGCAACGCGCCAACTCCCAATTCGGCGGGAACCAGGCTTTGCACCATGTCTTGAAACGATTCTCGCAGTTGCAGGCTGTAGCCTTTGGCGGTTTCGACCACTTCCAGGGCGCTGTCGCGGTGGGCGTAATCGTCGATGAGTTCGATGGTGGCTTCTTCGGCGCGATCGCGATCGCACCCGGTATATTCGGCAATTTGACTCAACGACAGCGGCTGTCCTTTTAAATATAAAATGGCTTCGATCTGGGTAGCTAAACGATGGCTCATAGCGCTCGGTTTCAAAGTTGCGAGGAGAAAGTTGCGCGAGGTGTACGCGCCATAAAATTGAATGAAAACAGTACGGCTCAAACCGATTAATCTAGTTGCCGACCGGTCAGTTCGACAAAAATATCCTCTAAATTGGACGGGCGCACCATCATGCCAGTTTTATCGGGTTGGCTGTCGAAATAGGCATTAGCGCGTTCGAGATCGGGGAAGAATTGATAGTCCCAGCGTTCGCCTTTTTGTTTCATCACTAACCCAGTCCCGTGTTTTTGGCGCAACTGCTCGATGGTGCCGAATTCGATCAGTTTTCCGGCATCCATAATCCCCACGCGATCGCACAGGTATTCCACTTCTTCCATATAGTGGGTCGTCAGCAACATGGTCATTCCCTGGCGGTTGAGATCGCGAACGATCTCCCACAGGCGACGGCGAGTTTGCGGGTCTAAGCCAACCGTCGGCTCGTCGAGGAACAGAATATCGGGTTGGTGCAACAGGGCGCGCGCAATCTGCAATCGCCGCTTCATCCCGCCCGAAAGTGCTTTAACCCGATCGTCCTTGCGATCGCTCAGTTCGACGTATTCCAACCAGCGATCGATCCGCTGCTGCCGTTGGGGATTGGGGATGTGGTGCAGCCGTCCGTGGAATTCCATATTCTCCCACACGGACAGGTCGATGTCTACGCTAGTTTGCTGCAACACCACGCCAATTTGCCGTTTCACCTGCTGCGGTTGGCGCGCCACGTCATAACCACCCACTTCGAGGCGACCGCCAGTGGGTTTGGTCAGCGTGGTGAGCATCCGAATCGTGGTCGATTTTCCCGCTCCGTTAGGACCGAGCAGACCGAACATCTCTCCCGGTTGAATCTCGAAGGAGATGTCGTTGACCACTGGAACGCGATCGTAGATTTTGCGAACATTTTGCAGGGAAACGGCTGCACCCATAGGGGAATTATCGATTAGAACTAAGCTTAAGAAAGTGTAACATTATTGCCCCGTTCGTCGTAAACGATGCCCGCATTTCCCCTCATCTCCTCATCTCCTCATCCCCTTCCCCCATCTCCTGCAACGACTGCCATCCCGCTTGCCATTGGGAGCGATCCTTGAAGGATTCCGCGTTAATCCAAAACCGCACGTTGCTGTCGCAGGCGGCGATCGTTTCGGCGAAGACCCACTGACCCTGATTTTTGCGATTGATAACCTGAAAATGCCGCCATCCCCACACCTTCTGACACGCCGTCCATTTAGACCCGACGAGGTGGGGAAATTTTTGCTTCTTTGCCATAACTCCGCCGCGATCGCGCCTTTGTCTTCTCAAATAGCCCTATAATAACTTATCGCCGCAACTGCCACCACACGGATCGCCAATCTTCTCAATCAACTAGAGGCTGCTCGTTCCCAAACTTGCTGCCGTACTTGTTTGGATAAGCCCGCCATCATTCAGGAAGCTTGATTTTCTCTAGTGCAGGCATGGTGTAGTCTCTCCGCGCAAATAGCACTGTAACGACTTCTCGCTGTAACTGCCACCACGCAGCGCCCACGGG
>CAYQUF010000091.1:0-2428 GCA_964420595.1 uncultured bacterium | reverse complement strand
CAAATAGCACTGTAACGACTTCTCGCTGTAACTGCCACCACGCAGCGCCCACGGGATAAAGATTTAAGATAGAAACGTTAGAATCACTTGATTTTAAGAACCCAGCCATGTATGCGGTCATTTCCCCTAAAGAAATTCAACTGCCAGCAGGTAGCGTGGTACGGCTACCGGGAACCTGGCAAGATTACTGCAATCTCAGAGAAAGTCGAGGCGACAGCTCAATCCCTCGCATCAAATTTTGTAACGGTGAGATTTGGTTGATAAATCCTTTGCCCAGACACGGACGCGAAGCTCATTTACTCTCCCGAGTCGTCGAACTCTTGCTAGAGAGCCAGAACCAAAACTATGAGGCGTTTACGCCAATTACAATCGAGTTGCCAGAAGAGGGAGGTATTGAACCCGATTATTGTTTTTACATTGACAATTGGCAATCTGCTGTCGGTCAGGAACGTATTAATTGGCGCAACAGCTTGCCCCCTGATTTGGTCATTGAAGTTGATGTTACCAGCTACACGGCGGTAGAGGACTATCTACCCTACAATGTTCCAGAAGTTTGGTTGTTTAGAAAAACGGGATTGCAAATTTACAATCTAGAAACAGATAGCTATCGGCAACAGCGTTGTAGCCGCTATTTTCCCAATCTGGAATTGCCAACATTAGTCGAACGGGTGTTCCAGGTCGCTTTAGAACAAGGTACGGGGATGGCTATTCAAAACTTGCGCAAAAATTTAATCACATAGAAAAAATTTCTTCTTTTTTGACTTTAGTCGCGCTTTTCCGTTGACCAAATAGCACTCTGCCAATTTATCGTTGCAACTGCCACCACGCGCTTTCCACGTACAGAGAAAGTCTACAACTTGCATAAGCCTACCATCGCTTGGGAAACTTAATTTTCTCGGGATAATTGCTCGATAAAAGTCTGATGTTCTGACGTTGCCAGACCCTGTTGCAAGACCGTCAAGACCTTAGCTAAGTCTCCTGCGAGCAGCGCATCTTTGTTCAGCCATAGACCCGGAAAGACGACCGAGCAGTAGATCCCATCGGGATTGACCTTCATGGGGACGTATTGACCGTCTTGCCAGCAGAACCAGTCAAAGGCTGCCTCGTAAGTTCGCCAGACTAAATACTCTCGGACTCGGTTGCGACGGTAGACGTTGAATTTTTGGTTGAGGTCGAGGGAGGCGCTGCTGGCGGCAATTTCGACGATGAGTTCGGGTGCCCCTTCAACATAGTCGTCATCGCTAATGGTACTTTGTCCTCCACGTTCGATGCGAAGCAGGGCGTCGGGTTGGGGTTCGTTGTTGGTATCGAGACGGACGGTGGTGTTGTCCAAGACTTCAACTCCGGGGGTTGCCGCTTCGTAGGCAATCAGCCACCCCAGGATGCGAGCTTGGGGTTTTCCATGAGATTTGGCGCGCAGGGGAGATGCCCTATAGACAATTTCTTCAATTAACTCGGCTTTTTTGACCTGGGGCATGGCAGCATAACGCCGCTCGAACTCGCTGCGGGTCAGCTTATCGCCGTTTTCGAGGGGGGGGAGGGTTGTCAGTGTGGATCGAGTCATAGTGTGGAGATGTCTGAAGAAATCGATCGAGTCATTATGCGGTCATTTCTGAGGAAGAAATGTAACTGAAAATTGCTCTAGCACGCTACTGATTTATCGCTTCGACAGCCACCGCGCCGCTAACACGCCACCGAGAAAGCCAAACAAATGCCCTTCCCACGAGATTCCCGGTTGCGCGGGTAACACGCCCCAAAGCATACCGCCATATAAAAAGGCAACGACAACGGAGAGAAACATGGCGGTAAAACTGCGATCGAAATAGCCGCGCGAGAGCAAGTATCCTAGATAGCCGAAAATTAGACCGCTCGCGCCAATGTGAAGTCCCGGCGCGCCAACCAGCCACGTTCCCAAGCCACCGACCAGCATGGTGATGAAGGTCACCGCCCAAAAATCGCGGATTTCGCGCAACATCACGAACCAGCCGAGACTGACGAAGGGAATGGTATTGGCAATCAGGTGGGGAAAGTTACCGTGCAGAAAGGGCGCAAAGACAATCCCGCGCAGTCCAATCAAGTCGCGGGGACGAATCCCGTAGGTGTCGAGATAGCGGTGGAAGATGAAGGTATCGACGATTTCGACGATCCACATCAGCAGGACAAAGCCGCCGAGAATCGAGATTTGAGCTTTCAGTTCTCGTTTAATGCTGTTACCGGACTCGTCACTCTTCATGGCAGGCGATCGCGCATTCTTTAAAAGTTCAGTATATCCTTCTCACATCGATTCGGCGAGGGCGCGGAGAAAGCAGTGGTTATAGCAATGCGCTCTTGGCTATTTACAGATACCGTAGGGGCGAACGGCCGTTCGCCCGTACAGTTCCGGCGGTTTGACTCCATGGCGACGGTGCTCTATGGATCTGCGCCGCGT
>CAYQUF010000090.1:0-19575 GCA_964420595.1 uncultured bacterium | reverse complement strand
GCGAGTTTTCAGGGATCGGCTCTGTTGCAGCGCGATCGGCAATTCCCACCCTACGGAGTAGAAAAATAGGGCGGACAAATTGCCCGCCCCACTCACTTAAATTAATGGGTTAACCAACTGGCGATCGCGCCAATTACGCAACTTGTTTAACAGACGAATCGATACCCTCTGGACGTTCTGCCCAACGCGCCACATTCGAGAGAATCGACTCAGAATTCTCGAAAACCTCCATAAAGATGCGATGGTAATGGCATTCTTCAGGAGAGCGCAAATACACTTGCGGGTATTTCTGGCGATAGGCTTGCGCTTCCGTTTCGCTCATGGTTTCCGCCAGCATTTTATCTAATAAATCCACCATGCCGCTGCCTTCGTCGAATTGCTCCTTACCGCGCCAGACAATCTCCTCGGGCAGCATATCCTCAAACGCTTTTCTTAAAATCCACTTTTCAACCAGCGGGTTGCCTCGCAGTTTAAAATGAGCCGGGATTCGCTGACCCAATTCGATCATTTTGAGGTCTAAAAACGGCACCCGACCTTCGAGGGAATGCGCCATCGCCATGCGATCGACTCGTTGCAGGTTGATATTGTGCAGGGTCGCCACAGAACGACGCAACTCGCGATGCAAGACTTCGTCGTCGGGAATGCCTTTGTAATAGGTATATCCGGCGAACAGTTCGTCTGCTCCTTCCCCGGTCAAAATCACTTTCACGTGTTCGACTGCCAACCGAGAGGTGAAGTAACAGGGAATGGCACTGCGAACCAAGTCTTGGTCGAACGATTCGAGATAGTAAATAATCTCGGGTAACTTGGCGATGACTTCCTCGGGCGGAATGATGTATTCGTGGTGAATCGAACCGATATGGTCGGCCACGACCCGAGCGGCTTTGATGTCTTTGCTGCCTTCAACGCCAACGGAGAAGGTATGCAATTCGCCTTTATGCTGTTTGGCGACGGCACTAATAATGCTGCTGTCCAAACCGCCAGAGAGAAACGCTCCCAGGGGAACGTCGCTCATCAGCCGCTTGACCACTGAGGCTTCGACGGTCTCGCGCACTTCTTTGAGGAGCGGTTCAAATTCGGCGTCGAGTTCTGGCTGAATGTCGGGAACCTCATAGAAGCTGGAAAACCCGGTTTTGGAGTGATAGAAGCTCCCTGCCGGGAACTCGCTAATATTATCGCAGCACTTGGACAAGGCTTTGAGTTCGGACGCGAATAGGAAGGTTCCATCTCGCTCGCCGTAATAGAGGGGTTTAATGCCAATGGGATCGCGCGCGGCAAACAATTCGTCGCCGTCAGCAATCGCGAAGGCAAACATCCCATCGAGGTGCTTGACGGCTTCGGTGCCTTCTTCACCATACAAGTGCAAAACGGCTTCCGTGTCGCTGCTCGTTCTGAACTGATGGCGCTTGGATAGCTCGCCTCGCAGGGCCGGGAAATTATAGATCTCCCCGTTCCCCACGATCGCGCGATCGCGAGTTTCGCCGTAAATCGGCTGATTGCCACCGGAGGGATCCATGATGCTCAAGCGTTGGTGACCCAACACGCAATCCCGTTCGGAGGCAACGAAGATACCGTTGGCATCTGGCCCTCGGTGAACGAGAGCTTCCATCATATTTTTAACGCTGTTTTGGTCTGTTTGTCCCCAAATACCAGCAATTCCACACATACTTGATTCACACCTTTGGGTGTGTGACACTTGAACTCATAGTAGACTATGCTACTGCAAACTCTCCGAAACGAATCACTTTTAAGGGGATCGCCTGCGACCGATCTGGAAGCGCGATCGCCGATCGCCTGTGGGTTTAATCCCCTGAAATGATTGTATTGGCGTGGTTTCGCTGCACTTCACTCAGTTTTGTTCGAGTTGGTTTTTACTGACAATTTCGAGGAGAAAAACAAGCGATCCGTCGGCTTCCAATTGGGCGATCTCAAATCTTAAAATAATATAAAGGTGCCAAAACTATGGCGTTCGGGATCGCCTTGTCTTGCCAATCGTATCGATTGTAACCTAGAGCCATTTTTAGGTGAGTTTGGGGGAACGGTTGTTTGCTCCTACGCCGACTGACGACTAACGCGAACCGAGCGATCGCGCCCCTTGAAACGCCCCGCAACGCGCCACAAACCGCTGGGGAATCTCGGGGGTCGCGCCCCAGTGCAAGTGCAGGTAAGAGGCGTGCAATTGCTGGAATTGCCAACCTTCCCCGGTGGGGGAATACTGAGGCGACAAGCTCCGCAAGCGAAACAGGGGATCGGGCGGTTCGAGATCCAAGCGCGATCGGTGAAATTCGTGTCCCCAAACCGTCGTTCCCGCCGCGAGGAGCGGACTGTCTCGCAGGACTTCGGCGTGGCGGTATCCCAGGGTCAGTCGCTTATCCATCACGGTCGTGGTGGGCAGAATGCCGACCATTGGGTGCGATCGCTCCTCTAAGTCCACCATCTGCTGACACAAGTACATCAAACCGCCACATTCGGCATACGCGGGCATTCCGGCTCGAATCGCCTGTTTGACCGCCGCCATTGCACCTCGATTGTCTGCCAGTTGCGCTGCAAACACCTCGGGAAAGCCGCCGCCAAAGTACAATCCCGAGACATTTTCGGGTAAATTGCGATCGCTGAGGGGACTCCACGGCACCAATTTTGCTCCGAACTGGCGCAGTAAGTCGAGGTTGTCGGGATAATAGAAGCTAAAGGCGCGATCGCGGGCGATGGCAATCCGCACCGAGGGGGATGGGAACGCGGATGGCTCGCTGTCGTGGCGGCGTTCGGTTCGCAATAGCGGCAATAACTGCGACCAATCGAAACTGCGATCGCCCAAATCTGCCAAGCGATCGATTAAGCGATCCAAATCTGCCATTTCGTCGGTGGGAATCAGACCCAAATGGCGATCGGGAATGGTAATTTCGGCGTGTCGGCGCAATACTCCCAAAATCGGAATTTGTAGCGGTTCGAGGGCGTTACGGATTAATTCGAGATGGCGATCGCTCCCGACCCGATTTAAAATGACGCCAGCCAGCTTCACGCGGGGGTCGAGAGTGCGATATCCGTGAGCGATCGCCGCCGCCGATCCCGACAGTCGGGTGCAATCGAGAACCAACGCCACCGGAGCGTCCAACAGTCGCGCCACGTGCGCCGTCGAAGCAAAATCAAACGCCGCCTCGCCGTATCGCACCCCGTCGAACAACCCCATCACTCCTTCCACGATCGCGCAATCCGATCGCGCCGCATAGCGATCGAAACACTGGCGCACGTAGGTTTCAGAGGAAATCAGGGGATCGAGATTGTAACAGGGACGACCGGTAACGTAGCGATGAAACATCGGATCGATATAATCCGGTCCCACTTTAAACGATTGCACCGATCCTTCCCGACGGCACAAAGACGCCAGCATTGCCAGCGTCACCGTAGTTTTGCCCGCACCGCTGCGTTCCCCCGCGATCGCAATGGTCATGTTGTCCTAGATCCTTGCATATCCGATACAAAAGAGGGTGCGTTATATAGCAGCGAGCGCTCGTGTATTAACCATCCAACCAGATCGAGTCATTGGGTAGGGGCGGTTCGCGAACCGCCCTCCATAGGGTACTGTAAATAGCTAAGAGCGCATTGCTATAGAATGGATCGAACGCACCCTATCTCCCTATCCCCTATTTTTCGGTTTCGCGCACTTGCAATACCTGCACCGCCACAGCCAGACTCTCCTCGTACAGCATCTCCCGACCCCAGCGTTGCAACTGCTGGCTCAACAGAAACTCGGCTTTTTGATCCGAAAGCGCCGTTACCTGCTCGGTCTGACACGACTGCGCCGTTCCACCCGCTTCCATGCGCATGCAACCCGTCGTCTCAGAACACAGAATCGTGCAGCAATCGGCGTGTTCGTTATTGGAACTGAGGCGCAAGCCGATCAAATCGCCCGGAATTTCGCCCCAATCCGCCGTGGGAATTGCCGCCAATTCCGCACTGACCTCGTGTTTGGAACCTTTGAACCGGATAATTTTTTGGTCGTAATCGCCGCCGACTTCCTCATAGGCGATCGGTTCCCAACCCAGGCGACTCGCCATCCAACTCAAAAACATCAACGCCTGGGCGATATTGCCCTTCTCGTAGTCGATCGTGACGCTGTCGAGTTCCACCAACGCCTCGCGACGTTCCGGGGGATCGAACGCCGATGCTGTCAGTTCTTGCCAAGATGACAGCCGATGCCAGTTGAGATCGACAATATAGGTTTCCTGTTGGATTAACTTCTGCATCTTGACGAATTCTGACTCTGGATCGCTGAAATAGCACGAGTCGAGAATGATGCAGTTGCAGCAGTTGACCATTTTCTGGAATAGCGACTGCTCCGGGTTTGGCGTCGCTTTCCACCACACGAACTTCGGCAACTCCGGCATCGTCAGCGATTGCACCGTCTCGCTCACCCGTTCGAGCGCCTCTTTCGTCCCCCGCAGGGTAATGTACTCGCAGCAAATCAGATTGCCGCTGTTCTTCTGAATCGGGCAATACGCCGACACCTGCGCCTTCACGCCTTCATCTTCGCCCAACACCGGACATAGGGTAATAATCCGACAGGGATTTTGCGCGGCGATCGCATCGCTAATGGTAAACCCTCGGGTATCGGGATTGTCGATCTTGCGATGTTCCGGTGCTTGGTTGGCGTACTCCTGGCGCAATTGCGTCAACGTTTGCGGGTCGATGCGACCGGTTACCCGCAACCCGTAACGCTGCTGGGCATCTCGAATCGCATCTTTAGTTTTGCCACCGTGGAAGCCGTCGATGGTGCCGTCGTAAAACCCGAGCGCCGCCAGTAACTGCTGGAACTCCTCGGGTTCGTAGACCACCATGCTGAACGTAGACGCGCGACTGGCGACGGGTGCAGCTTTGCCACCATTTTGCGATCGCCAAATATTATTTAATTCGGCTTCGATCTCGTCGAGCGAAATATCTTTAGGGTGTTGGAGGGCAACAATTGGAGTTGTCATGGGTGTGTGTCCTTATCGTTCGTCCGTGGTGGATTGGATCGGGTCATTGCGTAGAGAGAAAAACCCGGTCGAGTTACAACCTGCGCCAGCGCCGTCCGTCTCGATTGAGGAGTAATTCGGCTTCAACCGGTCCCCAACTGCCCGCTTCGTACAGCGGAACCGAATCGGGGGGAGCCGGAGCATCCCAAGCTTGCAGGACGGGCGTGAGAATCCGCCAAGACGATTCTACCTCATCGGCTCGGGTGAACAGGGTTTGATCGCCCAACATGCAATCGATCAGCAAGCGACCGTAGGCATCGGTATTGGCTTTGCCGAACGCGGTATCGTAGCGAAAATCCATATCGACCGATCGCGTGCGCAACGAATTTCCCGGCGTTTTCACTTCAAACCGCATCGAAATCCCTTCGTTCGGTTGAATCCGCATCGCCAGAATGTTGCGGTTGACCTGTTTGGCTGCCGACTGGAACATTAAATAGGGCACTTCGCGAAAGTGGATCGAAATTTCGGTGACTTTTTTGGGCAACCGCTTCCCCGTGCGCATGTAAAACGGTACCCCCTGCCAGCGCCAGTTATCGATAAACAGTTTCAACGCGGCATAGGTCGGCGTGGTGGATTCGGCATCGGCACCATCTTCTTCGCGATAGGCGATCGCCTTTTGACCGCGCATCCAACCGGAAGTGTACTGACCCCGCGTGGCGGAACATTCTAAATTGTCTAAATCCGCCAGGTGTGCCGCCTGAATCACCTTCACTTTCTCGGTGCGAATGCTATCGGCATCGAGACTGTTGGGCGGTTCCATCGCCGTGAGGCAAAACAGTTGCATCAGGTGGTTTTGCACCATGTCGCGCAAGGCCCCGGAGGTTTCGTAATACCCGGCGCGGTTTTCCAACCCCACAGTTTCGGCGACGGTGATTTGGACGTGATCCACGAACTGGCGATTCCACAGCGGCTCGAAAATGGCGTTGGCGAAGCGAAATACCAACAGGTTTTGAACGGTTTCTTTACCGAGGTAGTGGTCGATGCGATAGATTTGCCGCTCGTCGCACACGTCGCGCACCACGCGGTTGAGCACTTGAGCCGAACCCAAGTCGCGACCGAAGGGTTTTTCGATCGCCAGGCGGTGTTTGTCGGGATCGGCGAGCATTCCGGCGTCGCCCAATTGTTGCGCGGCTTCGCCAAAAAAGCGAGGGGCCACCGACAGGTAAAAAATGCGATTGCCCCGGGTTCCCCGTTTCTGGTCGAGTTCGTCTAGAAATTGTTTGAGGTCTTGATAGCTGTCGGGATCGTTGATATTGCCGGAGCGGTAAAACAATCCTTTGGCAAAGTCGTTCCAAACGTCTTCAGAACCGATGCCGTCGCCGAACTGTTCGACCCCCTCTCGGAGATGCTCTCGGAAGAAGTCGTCGCTCCAATCTCGCCTGGCCACGCCGACGATGGTGAGTTCGGGGGGCAGTTTGCGCTCTAGGTTCATCTGGTAGATGGCGGGAACCAGCTTGCGATAGGTGAGGTCGCCGCTGGCTCCGAAGATGACCAGGATTTGCGGTTCGGGAATGCGATCTTGTTGGAGTCCGACGCGAAGGGGATTTTCGAGTAGTGTCACCATGGATTCTATCGATTGAGCTGTGGTCGTAGGCGCGATCGAGACGAAACAATGAGAAAACGCGATCGCGGGCATTGAGAAAGGCTAATTGTCATGGACGAAGCAGGGGTTGCTCCTAACAATTAGCCACGTTACACTTTGCCGTTTAGCGCGATCGCGCCGTTGCCATTAGGCAGGCGTCAGTTGGTTGACTTTTTCTTCGAGGGAGTCCATCAAGGATTGGTACGGCTTGATGAATTTCTCGATGCCTTCTTCGAGCAGCTCGTCCATAATCTGGTCGAGGTCGATCTCGACTTCGGACAAGGTTTCCATCAATTTGCGAGCGGCGTCCACGTCCGTTTCGACCCGGCTGAGAATGTCGCAGTGGTCGGCGCACGCTTCGATCGTACTCGGCGGCATGGTGTTGACGGTGTTGGGACCGACGAGTTCGTTGACGTACATCACGTCGCTGTACTCGGGGTTTTTGGTACTCGTGGATGCCCAGAGCAACCGTTGGGCGTTGGCACCTTTTGCCGAGAGGGCTTTCCAGCGTTCGGTTTGAATGATGTTCTTAAATTCCTGATAGGCAAGTTTGGCATTGGCGATCGCCACTTTACCTTTGATTTCTTCGAGTTTGGCTTTCTCCGTCATGTCGGGATTGCCTTTAAGTTTTTCGTCAACGCGATCGTCAACTTTACTATCGATCCGACTCAGGAAAAAGCTGGCAACCGAGGCAATTTTACTAATATCTTCGCCCCGTTCGGCTCGCGCTTCTAAGCCGCGAATGTACGCCCAAGCGGTGTCGATGTAACTTTGCACCGAAAACAGCAGGGTGATGTTAACGTTAATTCCCTCGCTAATCGCTTGTTCGACCGCAGGCAACCCTTCAGGAGTGCCAGGGATTTTAATCATCACGTTTTCGCGATCGATTTCGCGATAGTAGCGACGGGCTTCGTCTAGGGATTTTTGCGTATCGCGGGCGATATCCGGAGGAACTTCAATGCTGACGTAGCCATCGAGTCCGTCGGATTCGTCGTAAATCGGTTTGAGGGTATCGCAGGCGTTGCGAATATCTTCAAAAATCAGCGATTCGTAAATTTCGCGCACCGACTTACCCGCTTTTGCACCGGCTTCGATATCGGCGTCGTAAATTTTGTTGCCCGAAATCGCTTTCTCGAAAATCGACGGATTCGAGGTAATCCCGCGCAACGCTTGCGTTTCGATTTGATTGGTCAGTTCGCCCGATTCAATCGCATCTCGGGTCAGATTATCCATCCACAGACTCTGACCGTATTCCTGAAGTTGAAATAGAGGATTCTTTGCCATAGCGATCGTAATTAGAGAATTCTACAATTGGAAACTGCAATTTTTGCGAAACCTTATCATTTGGTATAACAAACTTCAGTCTCGCTCTGCTATCTTCCTAGAGCTAAATCGTCTTAGGAAGCAAAACTTTAGATTGATTTAAGATTGTTGTCCGACAGTCACACTCGATTTGCTAAAGAAGGATTCGACAAGCGCCACCTCATCGGTACTGCCAATGACTAATGGCGTGCGTTCGTGCAGTTTAGTCGGCACCACGTCCATTAAGTTTTCCGTTCCCGTACTGGCTCGACCGCCAGCTTGTTCGATCAAAAAGGCAAGGGGAGCCGTTTCGTAGAGCAGTCGCAATTTCCCTTGGGGTTTCTTGGTCGTACCGGGATACAAGAACACGCCACCTTGCATTAAAATCCGGTGAAAGTCTCCCACCAACGCGCCGCCGTATCGTGCCGAATAGCCTTCGTGGCGGTGAACGTGGCGAATGTAGTCGCGCACCGAATCGTCCCACTGCCAGAAGTTGCCTTCGTTGACGCTATACACCGACCCTTGCGGGGGAACTTGGATATTTTCGCGCCACAAGATAAATTCGCCCAAACTGGGGTCGAGGGTGAAAGCGTGAACCCCAGTCCCAATGGAGTACACCAGCATGGTACTCGGACCGTAGAGAATGTATCCGGCGGCGAGTTGCTTGTGTCCGTCTTGTAAGAGATCCTTGGCGGAACCGTCTTCGTCGGTACCTTCTTGCTGGCGGATGGAGAAAATCGAACCGACATTGAGGTTAATGTCAATGTTGGATGACCCGTCGATTGGATCGTAGAGGAGGGTGTAGCGACCGATGGGACAGTTTTCGGGAATGTAGTAGGGTTTCTCCATTTCCTCGGACGCCAAGCGACAAACCAGACCGCTTTGCTTGAAGACGGAGATAAACACCTGGTTGGCGTACACGTCCATATTTTTGACGGATTCCCCTTGGACGTTCTCGGTTCCGGCAAATCCCAACACGCCTTCGAGAATTCCCGAACGGCTGAGGTGGCGCGAGATGAGTTTACCAGCTAGTGCAATCCGATTCATTAAGGCGCTCAGGTCTTGAGCGTCGGGGGAAAAGCTCTGCAATTGTTGCAGGACGTGGCGCGATAGGGTGGTGCAATCGCGATCTAGGGATTTATCTAGATACTGAGGTTGCTGTGTCTCGGCTGTCATGGCGTATCCTCTTTACGTGAACGAACTCGATCGGGAATTTCTCGATCGCTCCCCCTTCTCGTCTGCACTGCCCGATCGCCCTCGTATCTCTATCTTAGGGAGCTACAAGAGGATTGGCGTCAAACTTTAGATGGAATTAACGTCTTTCATCGGGGTTATAACGGTCGCTCTATTGGTTAAGGTAGCGGCTGAAGCTGAAATTTCCCTGAAAATTGGGGCGGGTTTGAGGCAACGGGTGACAGGAGAGTCGTAGACCGCTGTCAGGACTCGCCGGATTTTACCCAAAAATAGAGTTCCCCTCACTCAAGCATGAAATTCGCGTTTCATGACTTCAGTAAGGGGAATGATTGCAGTAAAATTATGCCACCACGGGAGATTTTAACGCGAAAATCTTGCGAATCGATTCCTCGACTGCGCGGTCTGGCGTCGAGGCACCAGAGGTCACTCCGACCGTAATTTCGCCGTCAGGCAACCAACCTTCGGTGACTTCAATATCTTTTTGCAGCGGCTTGTGTTCGATGCGATTTCCCGGTCCGATGCGATCGGGACTGTCGATATGATAGGAGGGAATTCCCCGCTCGATCGCGATCTCTTGCAAGTGGGTGGTGTTGGAGGAATTAAACCCGCCAATCACCAGCATCACGTCGATTTTCTCGTCCACCAAATTCAGCATGGCATCTTGCCGTTCTTGGGTGGCGTCGCAGATGGTATTGAAACTTTGGAAATGCTGGTTAAACTCGGTCGGACCGTATTTTTTCAGCATCGTATGCTCGAAGAGCTTGCCGATTTGCTCGGTTTCGCTTTTGAGCATGGTGGTTTGGTTGGCAATGCCAATGCGGTCTAAATCGCGATCGGGATCGAATCCTGCCGAGGAGGCTTTCTCGAATTTTGCCATAAACTCGGCTTTATCGCCGCCGTTGAGAATGTAGTCGGCGACGTATTGCGCTTCTTCTAAATTCAGCACCACCAGGTATTTCGAGGCGAAGGAGGTGGTGGCGCGGGTTTCTTCGTGGTTGTACTTCCCGTGAACGATGGAGGTACATTCTTTCTTTTTGTGCTTCTCGACGCTATTCCACACCTTCGACACCCAAGGACAGGTGGTATCGACAATGGTGCAGCCGCGTTCGTCGAGCAGTTGCATCTCCTGGACGGTCGCGCCGAAGGCGGGTAGGATCACCACGTCGCCTTTTTGCACGCCGGAAAAGTCTTTCTCGCCGTCTTTCACCTCGATAAACCCGACCTGCATTTCGCGCAGCCGTTGGTTGACGCCGGGGTTGTGGATAATTTCGTTGGTAATCCAGATGCGTTCGTTGGGGAAATGCTGGCGAGTTTCGTAGGCAATGGCAACGGCGCGTTCGACTCCCCAGCAGAAGCCGAATGCCTCTGCCAGTCGAATCGTGACATCCCCTTGCTTCAGGGTATTTTGATTTTCGCGAATTTGCCCGATTAAGTTGCTTTGATATTCCGATTCGAGCGCGTCGGCGATCTCGGCTTCGCGACCGAATCCCTTGCGATAGTAATGCTCTGATTTTTGCAGCGATCGTTTAAAGGCTTTTGTATCCATAATGTCCTAAGCGGCGACACTGTTCCTTATCTTGACATTTTCGCCTGCTAAATTAAAGCCTGGAGCGATCGCGCCGTTTAATTCGACTCCGCCGCCATCGAGTCCGAGTCCAATTCTAACTGGCTGTAGAGTTGCAGGGCAGACCGCCACACCAGATAGCCTTTCTCGTTTAAATGCAAGCCATCGGTACTCAACTCGGGTTGTAACTTGCCGTCCTCGTCAGCAAAGAGGGGATAGAGGTTCAGATACCGCACCCCTTCGGCTTCGGCGATGTCTTCGAGGCGATCGTTGATCTCTCGGATGCGGCGGTTGGGAATTTCGAGGAGGCGATCGCGCCCTTCCCACGTCGCTTCTTCGGCACTGTGGGGTAAAATCGATTGCACCACTACCTGCGCCTCCGGGTGTACCCACAGCAGGTCGCGGATAATTTTGCGGTGATTTTCTAAAATCGTCTCGTCGTCGATGCCCTGCAACATATCGTTAATCCCGATCATCACGAACACGGTTTCGGGACGGGTATCGTCGAGTAGGGGCAAACGCTCGAACAGACCCGCCGAGGTTTCCCCCGAAATGCCTTGATTGAGCCAATGGCGATCGCTCGGCAGCAAATCTGGCGGGAACCACAGGCTAATGGAATCTCCGGCTAAAATTGTCAGCCGTTCCGGTTGCGTCTCGGCGGCGACCCGAGCTTCTTTTTCTAAAATTTTCACCCACTCTTGATAGTTGAGTTGGTGGCGCGGTCCTAATTCCGGCGGGAGCGTGGGGCGATCGGCTGCCACCGTCGAACTGGATTCGGACGCATTGGCGTGAACTCCTCCCGACAAGGGGACATCGCGCGCGATCAGCAAACTAACCGTCAGCATGAGGATTCCGTTCGTTGCCAGCGACAGAAAAGCCCAAGCTGGAAAGGGGGTCGAGCGAGTGGACACTGCGTTCGAATCTAACAGGGTTCGCCCTTTATCTTATCTCGGGATTGCCCGAATTTGGGGCGAGGCGATCGGATTGGGCAACAGGGAAAATTGGGATTGTACGGGCGAACGGTCGTTCGCCGATCAAAAAAAAATTGCAGCCGGGAAACAAGCCCTTCCCCCAGCTGCAATTCCAATCCATCGCAATCGCGTTACTGGCTGCCTGCCATTTCTCCAGGCATCCCGCTAGGACGACCGGTACCGAGACCGCTGGCACCGGCTTCCTTGAGGAAACCGCTGTAAGCTTCCATCCCGTGTTCGCCGATATCGAGACCTTGCAACTCCTCTTCGGGAGAAACGCGAATCCCGATCGCCGCTTTGAGAATTAACCAGAAAATCGTACTCGTAATGACGGTAAATGCACCAACCGCAACGATTCCGAGGAGCTGAATGCCAAGGTTGGCGCCGCCAAAGATACCGTAAGCGAGGGTTCCCCAAATCCCGTTAACCAAGTGAACCGAAATTGCGCCCACCGGATCGTCGATCCCGATGCGATCGAAGAACGCCACGGCAAAGACAACCAAGACACCGCCAATCAAACCGATAATCACGGCTTGCCAGGTGTTGACCGCATCGCAAGGGGCAGTAATGGCAACCAAACCCGCCAGAATCCCGTTGATAATCATCGACAGGTCAGGCTTGCCATCGCGCAACCAAGAGGTAAGCGTAGCCGACACCGCACCCGCAGAAGCAGCCAAGCTGGTGACCACGGCAATCATCGGAACCTCGGGAATATCGGCGGCTAATTGAGAGCCGGGGTTAAATCCAAACCAACCCAACCACAGAATCAAGCATCCCAGGGTGGCAATGCTCATGTTGTGACCGGGGATGGCACGGGGTTGACCGTCTTCGTACTTGCCGATGCGCGGCCCGAGCAAGAATGCCCCCGTTAACGCTGCCCAGCCACCGACCGAGTGAACCACCGTGGATCCGGCAAAGTCGGAAAAGCCCATATCGCCCAGCCAAGCATTGCCGCTCCAAACCCAGTGTCCGCTGATGCAGTAGGACAAGCCGACCAGAAGAAGGCTAAAGATAATAAAAGCGCTGAACCTGATGCGCTCGGCGACAGCTCCGGAGACAATCGTGGCAGCCGTCGCGGCAAAAGTCCCCTGGAACAGGAACACTACAGCCGTCGGAAGAGGGGCTGCACCGTAGGTGTCCGCGTCGCCAGTCAGAAAGAAACCGCTAGTTCCGATGAAGGAGTTGCCTTCAGAGAACATAAAGCTAAACCCGAATGCCCAGAAGATAATTAGGGCGAGTCCGAAGACGATCAGGTTTTTTGACAAAATATTCACCGCATTTTTCTGGCGGCAAAATCCAGTTTCCAACATCCCGAATCCGGCGTTCATAAAGAACACCAGCACTGCTGCCACGAGTACCCAAAGGGAATCGAGCATGACTTTGACATCATCGGCAGTGAGGGCTTCGCCATTGTCCTGCGCCTGGGCGGCAACTCCCCAAACAGCAACAATAATTGCAGCCAGGGGAATGACGGCAATCCAACGCAAGGGAAGCCATCTCGGAATTTGAGAGAAGACTCCGCCCGATCGCGCCGAAGGGGCATATCCCTGGGTATTCAATTGTCTATTTGTGATTTTTCGTCTCTTTTTCAGAGTAAATCGAGAGGTCATCGCGCTTGCTTTACCTCAAAGAACAAAATACGTCCAAATCGCTTGATGATGATTCCACCAATTCTTAGCCAAGTTCTTCTGTATCAAAAATCACATTTTGCCAATTGGGACGACAAACTTCTCGATTTTCTGTTGACTGTAGGCATTCGCCAATCGGTTTGGGGTGGGGAATTCGACGCCATAAACTATATCGCCATATTTTTGTCAAGACTTTTGGGCTAAAAATTGTTGGACGCCCAGGCGATCCAAGTTTTCTTGTTTTTGGTACACTGAATCGGCAAGATCTCGACGGTATTGCTGCACCCGTTCGAGCAGATCCGGCTGCCCGGCAGCAATAATTTGGACGGCAAGCAGTCCGGCATTTTTGGCATTGCCGATCGCCACGGTTGCCACGGGAATGCCACCGGGCATTTGCACGATCGAATAGAGGGAGTCGATCCCTTGCAAGTGGCGGCTGGGAACGGGAACGCCAATGACCGGCAGCGGCGTCAGCGAGGCGACCATCCCCGGTAAATGAGCCGCACCCCCCGCTCCAGCAATAATGACGTTCAGACCCCGCTGGTGAGCCGATTGGGCGTATTCGACCATTCGCTGTGGCGTGCGATGTGCCGAGACGATCGCGACTTCGTGGGGCACGTCAAAGTCTTCGCAAATGGCGATCGCCCCGTGCATGACGGGCAAGTCGGAGTCGCTGCCCATGATAATGCCGATTGAAGGTTGGCTCATCGATCGAATCTCCCGCGATTAGAAAGAACAGATCGATGGTACGACGATCCGAGTCAATGCAGGCGATCCCGAGATACCTAGACTTCCCTGAAAATTCTCGCTATCTTGCCTAATAGAGATTTTTCGCGAACTGAGAGAGAACGAATACCGATAATGTCTGCTCCTGCCTCCTGCTGCACCAATCTCGACCTGATTAACGCTCGCTTGCCCGGCTATCAAGGGTTGCAGCAGATTTGGGTCAACGCTGAGGGTACGATCCAAGCGATCGGTCCGATGGATCGAGTGGGAAAACACCGTCCCCCCGAAAGCTTTGAAGTGTTCGACCTCGGCGGCGATTGGGTATCTCTCGGCGGCGTCGATTTACAAATTAACGGGGCGCTGGGACTGGCGTTTACCGATTTGAGTGAGGACAATCGCCACCTGTTACCCAAAATCTGCGACTTTCTGTGGGATTCGGGCATTGATGGCTTTTTGCCCACTCTCGTCACCACCTCGATTGACAAAATTCAGCAGTCGCTGGCGATCCTGGCTGAGTTTCAAGCCGAAAACCGCGATCGCCCCACGGCGCAAATCCTCGGCGTCCACCTCGAAGGTCCGTTTCTCAATCCCGCCAAACGGGGCGCTCATCCTGCCGAGCATTTACTCCCCCTCAACATTAACAATATCCGGCGCGTCTTGGGCGATTACACCGATCTCGTGCGCGTGGTCACCCTCGCCCCGGAATTAGACGAGAGCGGCGACACCATCGACTACCTGCGATCGCTCGATATTATTGTCAGTCTCGGTCACTCCCTCGCCACCGACCGACAAGCCTGGGATGCCTTCGAACGCGGCGCGTCCATGGTCACCCACGCCTTTAACGCCATGCCGGGACTGCACCACCGCCAACCTGGATTGCTCGGGGCGGCGATGGTGAATCCAGAGGTCTATTGCGGTTTGATTGCCGACGGACAGCACGTTTCGCCCTTGACGATCGATATCTTTTTGCGCGCCTGTCAGTGCAGCGATGCCACCAGTGCCGAAGAGTTAAACATCTTCCTGGTTAGCGATGCCCTCGCGCCCATTGGCTTACCCGACGGTACCTATCCTTGGGACACGCGAGAAATCCGGGTTGAAAACGGTACCGCCCGCTTGCTCGATAATACCCTAGCCGGAACGACGCTCCCACTGTTAGACAGCGTCAAAAATCTAGTGCGCTGGGGCATTTGCGAAATCCCGCAAGCGATCGCCTCTGCTACCACCGTTCCCCGACAGGCGATCGGCAATATCGTTCCCAGTCAAACCATTCTGCTTCCCGGTCACCGAAGCCGCAAGGTGGATCGCTACATCGGACAAACCGCCAAACTACTGCGCTGGCATTTGGATAAATCCACCCGAGAGTTGAGCTGGCAGCGTTTGAGCCGTCGGACAATGCAGTAGAATGAGCGGCGAGAGCCATTTCCGATCGCCTCAATTCGGTCGGGGATCGTCGGGACGGACGCACGCCAGGAATGCGAGGAGTTCATGGGACGAGTTTTTCTATCAGCCGGACATGGGGGTTTAGAAGGTGGCGTTAAGGATGCCGGAACCATTGCCGGGGGAACCACCGAAGCCAAGGAAATGATCTTGCTGCGGGATGCGGTGGTCCGCGAATTGCGATCGCGCCAGGTCGAAGTCCTCGCCGTCCCCGACGAACTGAGCTTGACCCAATCGATTAGCTGGATTAACGTCCGGGGGAGATCGGGCGATATTGCCCTCGAAATTCACGCCGACGCCTCCGCCAATCCCAGCGTGCGCGGTGCCAGTGCCTTTCACATCGCCAACAACGAAGAACGCAAGAGTCACGCGCAATTGATGCTGCGTGCCTTGCAACAGCGGGTTCCCCAACTCCCCAGTCGCGGCGCGAAACCCGATACGGAAGCCGGAACCGGAAGTTTGGCATTCTGCCGCTGGATCGCCATTCCGTCGGTGTTGTTGGAAGTTGCCTTTCTCACCAATCCCGACGATCGCGCCTTGTTGCAAAACCGACGCCAAGACTTCGCGATCGGGATTGCAGACGGATTGCACGCTTGGGTCGAAGGGCGATCGCTCCCCAGTCCCACGCCAACCCCAACCCCAACCCCGACACCCACGCCTGCGCCACCGTCTACGTATCCTCCAGTAGATCTGAAAATTAACGGTAACATTTACGACGAACAAGGCATCATCGTCAACGGCAATTCTTACATTCCCCTCGATTTAGCCGATAGTCTCGGCATCGATATGTCTAAAGCTCCCAACGTTCGCCGCATTAATTACAAAAACGTGGTGTACGTGCGGGCAGTGGAACTGCGAGATTTCAATATTTCTGTTACCTGGGACAACGAAACCCGCACCGTAGTTTTGCGATCCATTTTGCCCATTTGCGTCGGTCAGATCGATCGGATTATGGGTCACGGCAATACCAGCGAAGTGCAGTTGATGATGTTCCTCAAATCCAACCACGAAAATGCCCTGGATCGCTTCTCGGATTTGCCCAAACTGTATCGCGAAGAAGCGAGTATTGAAGGGGTGAATCACGATATTGCCTTCGCTCAAATGTGTTTGGAAACCGATTTCCTTCGGTTTGGCGGCGAAGTCGAACCGACGCAGAACAATTTTGCCGGATTGGGATCGGTGGGGGGAAGTCCCGACAATGCATCGTTTCCCAGCGCTCGCATTGGCGTCAGGGCGCACATTCAAATGTTAAAGGGATATGCCAGCACCGAACCGTTGGGACAAGAGTCGGTTGCGCCTCGATTTCGCTTTATTACCCGAGGAGTCGCACCGTTAATCGACCAACTCAGCGGTCGCTGGACTGCCGATTTGAATTATGGGAAGAAAATTATGGCGCTATTGCGGCGTTTGTACGAGTCGGCGAACTTTTTGTAATTGGATTGGAATTTTAAATCCAATGGTCGGGGGGAGTCTCCAAACCCGTCCCCAATGAACTCGAAAAAACGCGATCGCCATAATTAATGGCTCGGTAGGGTGTGTTGCGGCGTCGATCGATTTGTAGGACTTAAAATGCGGTCAAATCGCTGCAACGCACCACCTATCGCCGCCAAACCCGACGCCAGGGAATTTGCAACATCCCCCACGCCACTAACGCCACAATCGCACCACACCCCAAACTCAGTCCAATCGACTTCAACCGGAAATGAGGCTGATTCGGAGGCGGTTGCACCACCACCACCGCTGCAACGACCGCACTGGTCGCAACGCCAAAACTCGCCACCGTGACGGTATTATTCAGACGCCTGTCGCTCCGTGTTTGTTCGATTTGATTGATACTTTCAATCGCTTTAATCGAATTTTCAATTAATGTCAAACCGGGACTTAAACTGGTATAATCTCGTTGAACCTGTTGTAAGTATTTCGTTTCGGCAAAATCTCGAAACCGATCGAACAGGATAAAATTATCGTTCGTTTCTAATAAATTGCGAAATTGGTCGAAAAACCTGGCTCTCTCGCGATCCTCTAAGGCGGCAATTTGGTCGATTCGCTTTTGATAGTTCTCTAAATTCGTTTCAATGGTATGCCGTTGTTCTTCTAAATAATTGAGATGGGTGGCATAAACCGCTAAAATTTTGAGACTGTTGGTGAGATAATCTTGCAATTGCTGTAAATTAACCCGATCGCACTCTAGCTTTGCCAAACTTTCATTGGTTACCTTGGGAACCATGCGCGAGGGTTGTTGCAACTTTTGGCGCAATTGGCGGCTTTGCAGGTATGCCCAGACAATCTTATTGCGATATAAGCATAAATACAGCAGTTGTCTTAACAGTTGAGCGACCGTATCCTTCAGGCGATCGTAAGGAACATTACTATCAAACAAACAGATAATTAAATGATAGCTATCTTCCGGCGCATCTGAGTTCGGAGGATACCACAGTTCGTACAGCGTCGCTCCCGCAAGGCGGCTGTCGGCGATACAATCCGATTTCCAGTTGGGAATGCGATCGCGAAACTTTAATTGTAAACTACTGGCTCGGGCAATCTCTAACGGATTTTGACTGTTGGAACTCAGTTGTCCCCACAGCAGCCAACTGCGACCGACTTTGCCCAATTTGGGGTCGGTCAATTGATGGATTTCGGCTTGAATCTCCGGCAGTTTGTCGATAGATTTCGACTCGGATTTTTCTCCCGAACAGTCGATTTGAACCGTATGGCTATCTTGGATGCATTGATGGCGAATGTAACCGTCGAGGGGTGGTTTCAGAACTCCTTCGGGCGGTAATGTGTCTCGATTGACTTTCTCTAACAAATCGTAGAGAAACAGGTCGAGGGTTAAAAACTTGAGGCGATCGCTAGCATCCATTCAAATCGAGTTAAATCGAGACAATAAGGAGCAGGGAAACCGGAACCCATCTTCTATCCGAGTCCGCGAAAGGGAAACCGTTGGCGCGCAATGGCAAACGAATCGTCGGAACTGAGAATAGTTTGAGCCAGAGGAGGCGATGAAGGCGTCTCCTTCGAGTCGGGATTGTTCGCCATTAGAGACTCGTCCAGCTTCGCTTCAATCGCATCGAGCAATTGCTGCATATCCTTTAAATCGTCAGTATCCCGGGCGAGGTTTTCCGTTTCGGAATTGAGCGGTTCCGGGTCGTCTGCGGTCATGAAATCGGCACTTTTATTGCGTTCTTTGGCGCGGCGGCGCAAGACTTGACGGGCGGATTGATAAGCGTCTTGCAATTGGGGCGAATTCCGAGCGATGGCGTCCAATTTCCCGTAATCTCCCGACGCTGCAACCTGTTTGACTTGACACTGGACTTCGGAGTCAAGCCGCGCATCCAGGGTACACAGGGCGGCGATAAAGGCTTTGAGGTTGAGTAGGGCGAGGGGTGTCACGATTTTGCAGGAAAGCCAGTTAAGGTAAACGACGCCCAATAGTACGGATGGGCGTAGGGTCGAGCGTTTGGTTCCATTGTATCTAGCTCGTCGATTTGGTCGAGCAGGAAAGGGCGAAGTTCGCCTTCGTCTTCGGGGTAGCGTTGCACTTCGGCGGCATAGAATTGCTGCAATTGGCTGGCACTACACTGGCGCAACCAGGTTTTGGCAGATCCGAGGGCGATGGGTTCGGGTTGACCGGCGAGAATTTGGCGATAGAATTCAATCGCTAACAGGGCGCTGGCGGTCGATTCCACCGTCCACAGGGTACTGAGAACCAAGGACACGCCGCGATTGAGGAAGCCACTGGTGAGTCCGACGTATTCGGTGGTGATGGACGGGTCGCCAGCGACGGCGGTTTCGCAAGCCGCGAGGCTGACGAGGCGATAGGAGCGCAGGGGAAGTTGCACCAAGTCTTCTAGGGTAAGGGTATCCCGTCCGGCGAGGGCGAGAAACGACTGGGTTGGGGTTTGGAGGTTGTAGGTGGCGTGTCCGGTGAAGTGCAAGACGCGATAGTCGCCGCAGAGTTGGGATTCGACTTGCGCTCGGGTGGCTTGGCGTTCGCAGAGGTGGCGAACCCGGTTGAAGGCGCGAGAGATGGTTTCGGCTTCAAATTGGGCGAATTCGAGGGGGGGTAATTGGTCGCTGTCGGGGTATTCGATACTCAGGACGGGGGAGTCGGCATTCACGGGAGGGACGGGTTGGCTGGCGAGGTTGATGCCGGTTT
>CAYQUF010000089.1:0-19808 GCA_964420595.1 uncultured bacterium | reverse complement strand
TGGCTAATTTCTAGCCTCGGTTAATTTGAAGCGCCTCCTGCGGGGGGCGCTTTTTGGTTATTATCTGAAAAACACGGGAGCGCAAACGATTTACTCATCTGCCTCCGGGTCAATGCCCATCTCTCGCAAGCGTTTTGCCAATCGTTCGGCTTTACGTTCGGCTCGTTCGGCGCGTTGTTGAACGTCCAGTTGACTCCCGGGAATGTAGACGACCGCCGACCGATTCCCAAGCTGCTGTCTTCGCTGTAAATAGCCGAGAGCGCATTGCTATAGTTTTTTGTTCATTTTTGTTTAGGGAGCCTTGTTGACAATAGCGAGGCTCTTTTTTTTATACCCTATTTCGTGCAAAGTCCCACCAATTCGTTTTTTCAGCCTTCTTGTCACCCCCACGGGTAGTTGGGGTAGGCAGTGTCGGCAGAGAGCCGGGAAAAGCCACTTATACCCTGTACAGCCCTTATACCAATGCCGTCAGTTTCCGGACAGTACGCTATGGCACTCAGGGCAAGGGGTTTGGTGAGCAATTGACAGACAGGGGGTGAACCTCTAGCATGTTAAAGTAGATTAAAACGATAATCATTCTCAAAAAATAAGTTAGCTCTTTCAAGTTTTTCAGGAGAGTGCTCCATGCCCCAACTCTTTCCTTCTCGAACCGCTCTATTGCTGGCCTCTTCTGTGGCGATCGCCCTTGGCTTAGGCAGTTGTGCGACCACTGCACCAACCAGCGAAACAGAATCCTCAGATGTAACTGATGCGGAAGTGGCCGCCGCTCCCGAAGATGCGTTGCAGGTGGTGACGACCATCCTGCCCATCACGCAGTTCACCAACGCTGTCGCGGGCGATCGCGCTGAAGTCGTGCAACTGCTACCCACCAATGTCGGTCCCCATGAGTATCAGGCTAAACCCGGTGACGTTCAGGCGATCGCGAATGCTGATTTACTGGTCAAAAATGGCCTGGAAATGGAGTTCTTTCTGGACGACACGATCCAAAATGCCGAAAATGCTGACCTAGTAGTAATCGACTCCAGCGAAGGCATCGCCACCCTTGATATGGATGAGCACGGGCATGACCACGAGCACGATCGCAGTCATGACCACGATCATGACCATGCCGAAGGCGAGGGGCATGACCACGCTGGCCACAGTCATGCCCATGGTGAATTTGACCCTCATGTTTGGCTAGACCCCAAACGGGCGGTTCAACAGGTGGAAAACATCCGGGATGGGCTGATTGCGGCTGATCCAGAAGGCGAAGCCGAATATACTGCCAATGCGGAGGCATTCATCGCCGAACTGGAAGCGCTGGATACCGAAATCACGGAAACATTGGCTCCTTTTGAAGGCGGCACCTTTGTGGTGTTCCATGACTTTGCCAGCTACTTTGCTGAAAGCTATGGACTGCAGTCCGAAACGCTGGTCGGCATTCCTGAAGAGAATCCGTCTCCTGAAGACGTGAAGCAAGTGATGGATACGGTACAGGCAGAGGGGCTGAAAGCAATCATGACCGAACCCCAAGCAGGCAAGGAATCGTTTGAGGCGATCGCTAGCGACCTCAATATCGGGGTCAGCGTATTCGACCCCCTTGAAACTGGCCCTGCTGAGGCGGTTCAGCCCGACTACTACCTGACAATCATGCGCCAAAACGCCGATAATCTGGCGGCGTCCTTTGAGGCATCTGACCAGGCTTGGCTACCGCTCTGGGTGCCCCAACCGGCAGCCGTTGTGCCCCAGCGGGTGGGTCTGCGGTTTTAATGCCAGTGCAGTGCTGAGTAAGGAGTCACTAGTTGAGCGATCCGGTTTTAGTCATTGATGGGTTAACGGTTTACCGCGAAACTCACCTGGCCGTGGAGAATGTGTCTTTTGAGGTGCAACCTGGAACAGACACCGCCATCATCGGCCCTAACGGGGCTGGGAAAAGTACCCTGATTCAAGCGGTGCTGGGCATTTTGCCGCGCCAGTCGGGGGACATATTTGTGCTGGGGCAGCCTCTGTCTACCAGGGGATACTTGCCGCCCAAGGTACGCCAGCGCATTGCTTATTTGCCGCAAAACTTTTTGTTCGATCGTCGCATTCCCATCACCGCGTTTGAGCTGGTCGGGCTGGGCTGGGATCGGGTGGGACTGCAATTACCATGGGCGGGCGGGCGATCGCGCCATCGCGCCGTGCGAGAGGCGTTGACACAGGTAGAGGCGTGGCATCTGCGCGACCAACTGGTGAGTAGCCTATCGGGTGGGGAAACCAAACGGGTGCTGCTGGCCTACTGCCTGGTACGTCCCCGCTCTCTCTTGATCTTGGATGAAGCCCCAGCAGGGTTGGATGTGTGCAGTGAATCTGATTTTTATCAGTTGCTCTATCAACTGAAGCAGGAACAAGGGTGGGCGATTTTGCAGATTTCCCACGACCTAGATATGGTGCGTCGCCATTGCGATCGCGTCCTCTGCATGAATCGCAGACTCCTGTGCCAGGGACCTCCCGATCGCGCCCTCACTCCCGAGCAATTGTCCTTGGCCTATGGGCCGGATCTGGTTCGCTATCACCACTCTTGTTGAACTCACCCATGCCTACCGAACTCACCCGCGTCATCGAACTCTTTCAACTGCCCTTCATGCAGCGGGCATTGATGGGCGGTGTTTTGACCGGCTTGATGGGCGGTATGTTGGGTAGCTTTACCATCCTCCGACAGCTTTCTTTCTTCAGCGATGCCCTCGGCCATTCCGCCCTGCTGGGCATTAGTTTGGGGCTGCTGCTGGGCCTGAATCCTTCCTGGGTGCTGCTACCCTTTGCAGTTCTGTTCGCTCTGGCCGTCACTTATTTTCTAGAACGTACTCACCTCTGGACGGATGCCCTACTGAATATCATCTACTCATCGTCCCTGGCGGTGGGCATTATTCTGCTCAGTTTTCGGGACGAATATCAGGGGGGCATTACCAATCTGTTGTTTGGCGATATTTTAGCTGTGCAGACCGCTGATTTGTTCTTCAGCGCCCTGCTACTGGCGGTGTGCGTTGGGTTCATTGGCTTAACGCTGCGATCGCAAATTCTGCTCACCCTGAATGAACCGATGGCGATCGCTCGGGGGGTCAACGTCTCGGCCCAGCGCACTGCCTTCATTGTGCTGCTTTCTCTGGTGGTGGGTATTTCCATCAAAGCGATCGGTGTTTTACTCATCAGTGCATTTGTGGTGATTCCCGCCTGCGCCGCCCGCCTCCTCAGCCGCAAATTTTCTCACTACATCCCGATCTCCGCTGGTCTGGGGGCACTCAGTGCGGTCATTGGCATGATTGTGTCTGCCCTGTTCGATCTACCCTCCGGACCCAGCATTGTCACCATTCAACTAGCCCTTTTTCTGCTGGCCATTTTGATCCCTAAAGCTCGCCTTCTGGCTTCCTGAACCATGATTCAAATTCTCGATGCTCTGCCCACCCAACTGCCAAACAGAATCCCGTGCAGCTATCGCAACCCGTCAGCTAGCGTACAAATTGCCCGAATTTCCAATATTTCCCACTGGTATTTCAAACGCGCGATCTTTCCTGGCGATTCGCTACTTTTCGAGGCGGTTGCCGAAGCAAACCTTGAAATCTATGGCGGGGATGGCATCACCACATTATTGGCCGATCGGATTCCCTGCGATCGCTTGCAGATCGCAACACCAACTTCATCACCAGTTGTGAGGTCGATGCCATGACGACAGCACTATCCGAACTGATTCCCAAGCGGGGGATGCCAGTGACCCTCATTACGGGATTTTTGGGCAGTGGCAAAACCACGCTACTGAACCATATTTTGACCAATCGCCAGGATCTCAAGGTAGCGGTGCTGGTGAATGAGTTTGGCGACATTAACATCGACAGCCAACTGTTGGTGTCGGTGGAAGAAAATATGGTGGAGCTGAGCAACGGCTGCATCTGCTGCACCATCAACGACAGCCTGGTGGATGCCGTCTATGCCGTGCTGGAACGGGAAGAGCGGATGGATTACCTGATAGTCGAAACCACGGGACTGGCGGATCCGCTGCCCATTATGGTGACGTTTCTGAGTGCGGAGCTAAAGGTTTTCACCCACCTGGATTCTGTCATTACGGTCGTGGACTCGGAAGCCTTTACGGCAGACCATTTTAACAGCGAGGTAGCCCTCAGTCAGCTCCTCTATGGCGACATCATTCTGCTCAACAAAGCGGACTTAGTGCCACAGGCCAAGCTGATCTGGCTGGAATCCTACATTCAGGACATCAAAGAACAGGCCAGATGGCTGCGATGTTCGCTGACCGCAGAGGGCGATCGCCTGCCCCTCTCAGCCTTGCTGGATGTGGGTTTGGCGGAGTCCCCGATGTGCTTGAGAGAGGACGAGGCTGAATTTCAGGCACTAACCGAAAAATCCCCCCATCTCGTCCAGGATGGTTTTGTTTCCGTACCCTTCAAGAGCGATCGCCCCTTCAACCTAACCAAATTTGAGCACTTTTTGATGACCCAACTGCCCGCAGAAGTCTTTCGCGCCAAAGGCATTCTCTGGTTCGAGGGAGAAGAGCAGCGCCACATCTTTCAGCTCAGCGGCAAGCGGTACAGCATTAACGCCGAACCCTGGACAACGACCCCACAAAATCAACTCGTTTTTATTGGTCGCCAGTTGAACCCCTTACAACTACACCAGCAGTTAATCAACTGCTTGGCAGGCAAGCTACTCCAGCTTTAGCACGGTTGCTACTGGAACGTTTCTCAACCCAAAGATACTAACCAAGCGTTAAACCTATCGATGACGATTAACAACCTATGACTGCCTTATCACCTACACCACAACTTGACCAATTGATTCAGCGATTTCAAAAAGCTATCGATCCCAAGCAGCGCTATGAATATTTGCTGTGGTTTGCAAAGCGATTGCCGCCCTTCCCAGTATCCGATAAGACCCCTGAAAACAAGGTGGCAGGCTGTGTATCCCAAGTTTATATTACGGCGACCTTAACGGAAGGAAAGGTTATATTTCAGGGGGATTCCGACGCTCAAATCACCAAAGGTCTCGTTGGATTTTTGATTGAGGGTCTGAATGGCTTAACTCCAGATACAATTCTCCAGCTCACACCAGATTTCATCCAAGAGACTGGACTCAATGTCAGCTTGACACCGTCTCGCGCTAATGGGTTTTACAACATCTTCAATCTGATGAAAGCTAAAGCTCATCAGTTACAACATTAACCTCAACCCCTGGATCGATCGCACCTAAAGATCTATTCGTCTTCATTGGTGCCAGTTGCCCCCCGGCGCAACTGCAACAACACCTCACCAATTGTTTGGCCGGTAGCCGCGTCTCTCTACTGTCCTAACGAGAGCTGGCCAAACCCTGCTTGGGTTCCGTCTGGCATCGCCGAAGTTACCCAATGTCCGTGCCCTAAGGGCGTGTTCCACTCACGGGGGAAGCGTCTGTTTCCCCCACTTTCTACCATAGTTAGGAGTCATCCATGACCTTATCCATTTCTCGTGACGAGTTTCGCTCCAGCATCCCTAAAACCAAAGCCGAGCCCCCTGTCTCCGACCAGGAGATGGAACAGGCGGTCCGCACCCTGCTGCTGGGGCTGGGCGAAGACCCCAACCGCGAAGGGCTCATCGATACCCCCAAGCGAGTTGTCAAAGCCCTGAAGTTTCTCACCTCCGGCTATCACCAATCTCTGGATGAGCTACTCAACGGAGCCGTCTTCCACGAAAACACCAACGAAATGGTGCTGGTGCGCGATATCGACCTGTTCAGCTCCTGCGAACACCACATCCTGCCGATTCTAGGTCGCGCCCATGTCGCCTACATTCCAAACGGTAAGGTAATTGGCCTCTCCAAAATTGCCCGCATCTGCGAGATGTATGCCCGACGACTGCAAGTGCAGGAACGGCTCACCGCCCAAATCGCCGATGCCTTGGAGGGATTGCTAAAGCCCCAGGGCGTTGCGGTGGTCGTCGAAGCTACCCACATGTGCATGGTCATGCGCGGCGTTCAAAAGCCTGGCTCCTGGACCACCACCAGCGCCATGCGCGGCACCTTTGCCGAAGACCCCAAAACCCGCCAGGAGTTCATGAGCCTGATTCGCCATAGCCCGAGTTTCCACTAAGGGAAGGTGCAAGGTACTAGGTACTAGGGGAAATCCAACACCCTGTACCCTGCACCCGATACCCATCCCCCCATCCCCCCATCTACCCTCACTCCTCCTATGCTAAAAACCTCCGACACCCACGACACCCGCCTCCCCGTCACCATCATCACGGGCTTTCTAGGCAGTGGCAAAACTACGCTGCTCAACTACATCCTGCAAGACTTTGATGCCTTTCGCGTTGCCGTGCTGGTGAATGAGTTTGGTGACATCAATATTGACAGTCAATTTCTGGTCACCGTGGAGCAGGACATGGTGGAGCTGACCAACGGCTGTATCTGCTGCACCATCAATGATGACCTGATGCAAGCGGTGTATCGCGTGCTGGAGAAGCGCGATCGCATTGACTACCTCGTGGTCGAAACCACCGGCGTTGCCGATCCCCTACCGATCGCCCTCACCTTCCTCGGCATCGAACTGCGGGACATGACTCGACTCGACTCCATCCTGACGGTAATTGACGCTGAAACCTTTGAACCGGATTTATTCAACAGTCAGTCCGCCATGAGTCAAATCGCTTACGGTGATATTTTACTGTTGAATAAGACCGATTTAGTTTCGCCAGAACGCCTAGAAGCCGTGGAATTGGGGATCCGCACCTTTCGAGAAGATGTCAAGATTCTCCATGCCCAGCATGGCCAGGTGCCTCTGCCGCTGATCGTCGATGTGAAGGTGGGCGATCGCGGTCTGTATCAAGCCGTCGCCCAGGCCGATGCTGAAAAAGCCCCCCATGAGCATGACCACGATCGTCACGATCGTGAGGCTCACGACCATGAACATCACCATCACGAGGCCCACGATCGCCACGGGCATCACCACCACGACCACGACCATCCTCACGAACACCATCACCATCACTCCGACCACCTGGATAACGATGGCTTTGTCTCGATGGCGTTCCGCTCCGATCGACCCTTTGCCCTCAAGAAGTTTCAGCAGTTCCTTGACTATCACCTGCCACCAGAACTGTTTCGCATGAAAGGAATCCTTTGGTTTAAAGAAAGCCCTGCCCGCCACTTTTTCCAACTCACAGGCAAACGGTTTCAGCTCGAAGACTCGGAATGGCCAGGATCGCCGAGCACTCAACTCATCTGCATTGGCCGCAACCTGGATCTCAAGGCGATGGAAGAGAAGTTGATGAACTGTGTTGCAGATGAGGATTAGGTTTTAGGTTCTGGGTTTCAGGTTTTGACTTGTATCAAGAAATCCGTTGCGGCACCTAGCACCCGATACCCATTCACCCATTCACCCATTCACCCACCCATTCCCCATGTCCCTCACCCTCTACAACACCCTCACCAAACGTAAACAGCCCTTTACCCCCATCCATCCTGGTCGGGTGACGATGTACTGCTGCGGGGTGACGGTCTACGATGACTGCCACCTGGGTCATGGCCGGTCATACCTGGGCTGGGATGTGTTGCGGCGCTACCTGCGCTGGCGGGGATACACCGTCCATTACGTGCAGAATTTCACTGATATCGACGACAAAATCCTCAACCGGGCCAGCGCCGAGGACACAACCATGGCGGCTATCTCAGAGCGCTACATCCAGCGCTACTTCGAGGATATGCACCGCCTGAATGTGATGGATGCCGATGAGTATCCCAGAGTGACGGAGCATATTGGGGCGATTCATGAGTTGATTGGCCAGCTAGAGGCCAAAGGCTATGCCTATGCTGCCGGGGGCGATGTGTATTATCGAGTGGAGCAATTTGCCGACTATGGCCAGCTTTCGGGGCGATCGCTAGCAACCCTACAGGCTGGGGCGAGTGGTCGTGACCTGGCGGCTACCGCCAAGACCAACCCAGCGGACTTTGCCCTCTGGAAGGGAGCCAAACCCGACGAACCCGCCTGGGACTCTCCCTGGGGACCGGGCCGACCGGGGTGGCACATCGAATGTTCCGCGATGATTCGCGCCCGATTGGGGGCCACCATCGATATCCATGGTGGCGGGGGTGACCTGGTGTTTCCCCACCACGAGAATGAAATCGCCCAGTCTCAGGCGGCCAATGGCAAACCCCTGGCCAACTACTGGCTACACAATGGCATGGTGACGGTCAATGGCGAAAAGATGTCAAAATCCCTGGGCAATTTCACCACCATTCGCGATTTGCTAGAGGGTCGTTGGTCGGAGTATCCGCAGCCGGTAGACCCGATGGCGGTGCGACTGTTCGTGCTGCAGGGGCATTATCGGAAGCCGCTGGATTTTACGAAAGATGCGATCGCCGCCGCGATCGACAGTTGGCAAACCGTGAAAGCCGGACTCCTCTTTGGCGATCGCCACGGAGCTGTGCTGGCATGGTCGGTCGCCACCCTTCAATCTTCTCCTCAGGCACCCAGCCCGAACAACCTATGGGTCGAACGGTTCCAAACCGCCATGGATGATGATCTGAACACGCCGAGGGCTCTGGCAGTGCTGTTTGAGCTGGCCAAAGGGCTACAGCGGGAGGGGAATCGTCTGGTTCACGAGGGACAACCGCAGTCTAGTCCGGATCGGCTTTCACAGCAGTGGCAAACCCTGATGCATCTGGCCCAGGTCTTGGGATTAGAGGTCAAGGCAGACAGTAATGCCCACATAGCAGCGGATGACTTGGATGAGGCTGCGATCGCCGATCTGATCCAGCAGCGCCAGACGGCCCGACAACAGCGCGACTTTGCCACAGCGGATGATATTCGCGATCGCCTGGCAGCAGTGGGCGTCACGGTGGTAGATCAACCCGATGGAACCGTCCGTTGGCATCGGCAGTAAACCAGTGCGATCCTGTTTCGGGCAGATAGACTGAGCCTATCAGGCTAATCAGAGTTAACCCTACTCAAAAGTTGCTGGAGTCGTCACCCATCAGCTTCTATGCTAGCCTCTGCAAAGTCCTCAATTAAACATGAATCGTTCCCGGCAATACCGGCGCTAACAACCATGTCATATCCATCTAAACCCTCTGCTGAGACCTGCGTAACGACCTTCGATGAGTTTGTGCGGTTGGCGGATTATTCTCTGATGGACACCTTAAATGCCGATCCTGATGCTACGGTCAATGGTGACGATCGCCGTCCCCGACAGGTTTTCTCGGGTCATTTCGTCCCTGTGACACCTACGCCACTTCCAGAACCAGAATATGTCGCCCATAGCAGCACTTTTTTTAAGGAACTTGGGTTGAGCGATGAGCTGGCGCTGGATGAAAAATTTCGCCAGGTGTTTTCGGGCGATCTCTCTGCGGCCCATGAGCCGATGCGTTCGGTTGGCTGGGCAACGGGTTATGCCCTGTCGATTTATGGCACCGAATACGTCCAAAATTGTCCATTCGGTACGGGGAATGGGTATGGCGATGGTCGGGCGATCTCTGTATTTGAAGGAATCATCAATGGTCAGCGTTGGGAAATGCAATTGAAAGGGGGTGGTCCAACGCCTTATTGCCGGGGTGCTGACGGTCGCGCCGTACTCCGTTCAAGTGTGCGTGAGTTTCTAGCGCAAGACTACATGCACGCTTTAGGGGTGCCCACATCGCGCTCCTTGACCCTGTATGTGTCTAAATCTGAGACCGTTACCCGGCCCTGGTATTCTCAAGACTCTTGCTCTATTGACCCGGATATTTTGGTGGACAATCCTGTGGCCATTTCCACTCGCGTTGCCCCCTCCTTTTTGCGCGTTGGTCAGCTAGAGTTATTTGCCCGCCGCGCTCGCAGCAATGCTCATCCCAGAGCATTAGAAGAGTTGAGCGCGATCGTGTCGCATTTAATTGAGCGAGAATACAAAAGCGACATCAATCAAAACCTTAGTTTTGCAGATCGATTGGTTGAGTTGGCTAAGCTATTTCGCCAGCGTCTCACGACCCTGGTGGCCAATTGGCTACGGGTTGGTTATTGCCAGGGTAATTTTAATAGTGATAACTGCGCCGCTGGTGGCTTTACCCTCGACTATGGACCCTTTGGGTTTTGTGAAATTTTTGACCCTTGGTTTCAACCCTGGACTGGCGGCGGCGAACACTTTGCATTCATCAATCAGCCAAGGGCAGCAGAAACAAACTATTACATGTTTTGGAAAGCGGTGAGACTGCTACTAGCCGAAGATACTGAAGCTTTAGAACAATTCGACCAAGTCGGTCGTGGCTTTTCAGAAGCCATGCAAACACAAATTCAAAACATGTGGGCAGCCAAACTGGGCTTGACTGAATTTAACCCAGAGCTATTTAGGCAATTAATGCAGTTAATGACCCACTCAGATGTGGATTACACCATTTTCTTTCGCGAGTTATCTCACATACCAAACGATGTATCAGCCTTGAAAAAGAGCTTCTACGGTAAAACGTCACAACATCTTGAGGACCAATGGCAAACTTGGCTCAAAAGCTGGCGCGACCTCGTCATAAACGACGGCAATTTGGCTGAGATATCAACCAAGATGAAACAGACTAACCCCAAATACACCTGGCGAGAGTGGTTGATTGTCCCTGCCTATCAACAAGCCATGCAGGGTGACTACACGTTAGTTAGAGAGTTGCAGGCAGTCTTGAGCCATCCCTATGATGAGCAATCGCAAGCAGTAGAAGATAAATACTACCGTCTACGACCCAGCGCGTTTTCTGACGTGGGTGGCGTGACGCACTATAGTTGTTCATCTTGATGACGATGCGGAGATGGCCGCAGGCCGGTCTTTGACCATCGCCGCAGGTCGGTCTTTGACCATCGCCAACCTGATCCAGCAGCGCCAAACGGCTCGACAACACTTCCTGAACATTTCCAGACGGGCAACGGCGGGATGATTATACTGAACTCGTCTACCTAATCACCTATATCAGGGTGTTAGGCTGACGTATTTACACCTAAACACCCAAATCAGATGATTAGGCTGCAAGATTTCCACCTAATCCCTCCATTAGGGGAGTTATGCCGAATGCATCAGTCCAACAAATAGTTCTGCCGCTCGCGTTATCATGAAGAGCAATCGTTTGGAAATTGGTTGTAGGATGTCATGAGCCTCCCAGAATCAGTAAGGCAAGTTATTGTCGAACAATGGTCGTTTCTGGCAGAGGCAATGTTTGAACCAACGACACAAGGTTCAAGTAATGCAACTTATTTTGTTAATACCTCTAACAATCGGTTCGTTTTGAAACTTTATTCAGGAACAGCCAAGACTGCCCAAATTCAATACGAATATTCGCTTCTCACCTTTCTTCAACACACAGATCTACCATTTTCAGTTCCCGTTCCAATTCGCACAGCATGGGGTGAGGCGCTGACTGCAGTTGAGCTCGACGGACAATCTCTCACAGTTGCCTTACTCCCTTGTCTAGTTGGACAACCAATGGCTCGGCGCAACCTTGACCAAGTTCAATCGGCTGGTTTTTCCTTAGCAAAGCTACATCATCAACTTGTCAAGTTTGACCAGCAGGGGCAGTTGGCAAAATTGCCGTTTTGGGGAGAGTTAGCACAGATTCATCCTCAAGTGAAAGATCCCTTAGCAGTTCCACAAATGCTGAGTTTGGGATTGGAAGAACAGACCCGATTTGAGCAACTGTTGGAAGAGGTAATTGAAGCTGCACCCCATTTATACAAAACGCTTCCCATTCAAACCATTCATGCAGACTACATTACTCCGAATATTCTGGTTGAAAGTGATCGCGTGGTTGGGATTTTAGATTTTGAGTTTGCTACACGCGACTTACGACTGTTGGATTATTTGAGTAGCTTGGATCAATTTGCATCTTTTCCTTGGAAAGATGATCGATTCGATGATATTGTTCGGGCATTTAGCAAGGGGTATCGAGCCTGTTCTTCTCTCACGACAGCAGAAATGGAGGCAGCAATTTCGGTGTGGCAGTTACAACGTGCTAGCTCGCTGGTTTATTGGACAGGATGGTTGATTGAGGGAAAAGGAAGCCGCCAGAAAGTTGTCGATGCAGTGTTGGAGACGCTGAGATTTGAAATGTGGCTCGAATCGAATCAGAAAGGACTATTTGATGCTCTGGGTTTCGTTTAATCGCTAAAATCTACAAATGTCATTGATTGCAGCAGAACAATTCGCTCGCACACCGACCGTATTGAGTTGGTTGGTTGAGAGCGAAGGTTACTAGCGGCGGGTGAAGCGGAACGTTATGAGTATCAATCTAACCCACGATCGGGAACGCTTTATCCAAACCAAGCTTCAAGCTGGCAAATATCGCTCTGCTGAAGAAGTTCTAGAAATTGCCCTGCGATTGCTGGATGAGCACGATCGCTCTGAAGCTGAATGGGTTGAAGAAGTTCGAGCAAAAATTGACGCAGCAGTTGAAGCTTCTGAACATACCGCCCCAGTTGACGGCGAAACGTTTATCAACGGCATCCTGGATCGATTCCAGCAGGCAAAGCAGCCATGAGTCTTTACGTCATTAACTCTAGAGCAGCAGCTACAGGTGACTGGTTTTGTTAGCGTTACTCAAAAAACTGTAAGCCATACACTGGTGCAAGATTTGATTTTTAAGGCTCACTCCGGCTTTTGAATCATTTGCTCTAACTGACGCTGTTTCGCTCTAGGGTCAATGCTCAACAGTCGCACATAGTCGCCGGGATGATCTGTCAAGAACTGCTCCACCTGGGTCAGCACCTGAGCTTCATGAGTACTCGCGATCTTCGGGCCACTCTGCCAGGAACCCACCTTAAATCGCCGCGCGTCAGCAAATTCCAGGCCAATGCGGTGCCCTTGCCGAAGTTGTTGTCCGATGATCTCCACAACTTCCGACTGCAAAGGATGAGTGCCCTGGCCATTGTGGGATGCGGAGTGGAAGCCGTTACTGGAGGCCGGATGCTGGGAAGGAGTGACGCAAATGCCATCGTTCGCGCAGCGGTACCCGGCTCGCAGGGCCTGGTTGATTTCGACTACATGGTGAGAGAAGGTTCTGTCGCTCTCGTTGGCATCGGGGAGTCGATCGGCGACCTGCTGGGTCGTAATCACCGCTCCCGATGGCACATATTTACCGGGAGGAATCTCCACATCCTGAATCAGGGCATGCATCATCACAATGCACCCGTGGCCGACCTGGGCATTAAATACCGTCGAGCGAAAGCCAATGAAACAGTCATTGCCCACGTAAGCCGGGCCGTGGATCAACGCCATGTGGGTAATGCAGGTGTCGTGACCGATCCACACAGAGTAGGCTTGCTGGTCATCGCCCAGGACTCGCCCCTGCTCTAACCCGTGGATGACTACCCCATCCTGGATGTTGGTATTTGCCCCGATACAAAAGGGAGTCCCTTCATCGGCACGAATGGAGGTATTGGGAGCGACGATCGCATTTTCCCCCAGGCGCACATCCCCAATCAGGCTGCACTGGGGATGGACATAGGCAGAGGCTGGAATAGTGGGTCGATCCAGATCGCTATCCCAGGGCGTGGGTGGGGCGGGTTGATGACGCAGCGGCATGGTACTTGTCCTCGGTTCACAGTTGAGTGGGATTGGGCGCATCCCCGTAGACGGTGGCGGGGTCAAAGGTCTTGGCGGTTTCCGTAAAGGTGAGGGTAATGGGCTGATTGGCCTCAATATCCCCCTCGCCAGGGGAAATCTGACGGTAAAAGCAAGAGCGATAGCCCACATGGCAACTGGCTCCTGACCCAGCTACCTTCACCTTCATCCACAGACAATCCTGATCATCGTCAATCAGCAATTGCTGGACGGTCTGCACTAGCCCACTCGTCGCACCTTTGTGCCAGATCTGCTGGCGACTGCGGCTGTAATAGTGGGCTTCACCCGTTTCCAGGGTTTTTAGTAATGCAGCTTCATTCATGTAGCCATGCATCAACACCTCGCCAGTGACAGCATCCGTGGCGATCGCCGGGATGAGCCCATGGGCGTCAAACTTAGGAGCCAGAAGCATCCCTTCTTCAACAGCTTCAACTGAGGTGCGGGCAGCAAAGGGTGATGACATTAGCACAAAAAAATGAGAACAATAATTATTATCGCATGATTTGGCAAACTACAGCCGTTACAACCAGTTGCCTCCCCAGGCCAGAAGCATGGAAAAAGCGATCGCGGCGATCGCCTGTCGAGCCATCAGCCCCACCGCAAACCGCACCGACTGTTCGCGGGCGATAGTGAGTGCTGTGACCAGGCAGGGCAGCAACACCCCGGCTAGGTACACGCCGGTCAAGATTTGCAGCGGTGTCAGTATCGCCAGGGTGTCTGGTTCGGCAAAGAGCAGCAGTCCGTCTTTGCGAATGGAGGCCAAAATCACGGGTAGAGCGGCTTCGGGAGGCAGGCCAAACAGCCCCATCAGGGGATTAATCCATCCCGCCAGAGTGGTGATGAGGCCAAACCAGTCCAATACGGAGGCAACGATCGTAATCACCAAAAAGATAGGAATTGCATTGGTAAAAAACTGGCTGAGAGTGCCCTGGGTTTCGCGCCAGATGGCCGACCAGCGGGGCACTTCCAAAAACGTGCGCCGTTCAATCATCAGAGCATTCTGGGGAGAACGGGCGGCTTTAGGGGCAATCAGACGGGTGTAGATTAGAGTGGTCAGGGTCAAGTAGCCCAGGTAGGGCACCACTAAACCGGGCAAATTGGCGGCGCTGAAGACCCCCAGGGTGGCTCCGAACTGGTAAGAACAGGCAGAACCAAAGGCGATCGCGCTCACACAGGTCTGCCGGGAACAACTGGAACAGGCGCGAGTGCTAATTACAGCCGGCACATTGCAGCCAAACCCCATAATCACCCGCACCAAATCTCGCCCGGACAGGCCAAACGGTCTCAGCAGTGGATGTAGCGCCACAGTAATGCGTTCCACTAACCCACTAGCCTTGTATGCGCCCAAAAACAGGGCATACAAAATCACTGTCGGCACCGCCCAGACAAATAACAGCGGCCCCATCGTCACTAAGCCATAGCGGCCAATCAGAATCGCCTCTAGCAGCGAGGGTGTCTGGGATAGAAAATTGACCAGAGGGGCTAATCCGGTTTGGATCGGTGGATCGAGCAGGCCCGCGACGCCATTGGCGACCCAAACGGCAATGACCGCAGGCAATAGCAACAATAGGATGGCCAGCAACCCACCCCAGCGGGGATGTTCTAACCAGGTGGGCGCGGGCTCGATGCGCCAGCCCGCCGGAATTGGGTGCCATTGCTGGGGAAAAGGAGCTGGAGTCTGCAACGCCTCTAGAATCTGCTGGCGTTGCCCCTGGCTTAAATGACGGGCATCCACCGGAATAAACTTCACCTGGGCGGCTTGCTCCCAACGACCCAAGACCTGCTGGGCGAAGTCAGAAGGCGATACTTTATCCCAGAAGGTAACGACCACCAACCCTTGTTTCTCAGCCACTAGCGGTAGCAAATCCACCAGGTCATCATCAATGTGGGTCGCTTTAACGACTAACAAAATCCGGTCATGGGCCTGGAGTTGCGCTAGAGCGGTTCGGGTGGTGGTGGTGTCCGAGCGAAAGAGAATGCCTGGGGTGTCGATAAAGGCATCGTCTCGGGTCTGATAGGTCTCGCAGGCGATCGTCGAGCCCTGAATGTTATTACTGGTGGGCGATCGCCCTGAGAGCGCTGCAGCCAGTTCAGATTTGCCGGTACTTTCTTTGCCGACAATTACGGTGGTGCGTTGAGCAGGTGAGGTAGTGGGCATGGGGAGGGTGATGGATGGAGGTGGAAGAAGGTGCAGCTAACAAACGCAGTCGTTGTCACAGCAGGAGAGGTCATCGAGGAAGAGTCCAGCCTCGCGGTAGGCTTCAAGGGGAGTGGGGTCGAGGTCGAGGCGCTGGGCGATCGCGTTGGCGATGACGGCAAAGCGCTGGCGGAATTTGTAGATAAAGCAGAAAATCAAATCCCCGTGGCGAACGGAAGGCCCGCTCACAAAGAGGCCAGGGGTGAGAGTAGATTCGTCGTTTTCCGTGAGGGCAGCATAGCCTTCGGACCAATCAAATAGGGGTGCAATTTGTTTCAAGCTGGTGTCGAAACCGGTGCAGAGAATGGGAGGATGTGCTGTCACCCACTTCTGGTATTCGCTGTAGACTGCGTAGCCACCGGGGATGGGTTTGACTTCTTTAATGGGGGCATCACCCACCATATCTAAGCGACCGGTGCGATAGACAAATTCCAGGCGCTGCAAGGTGTAGGGCGACAGGGATACGCTGGGATCTGTGTCAGGATCGGCCCAGGCTCCAGTGCGATCGAGCACACCGACTTTCTTCCCCAGCGCCACGAGATTAGCCGCTGCATCCATGCCGCTTTCGTAGCCGCCGATGATGAGAAATTCGTCGCCCTCTAGATCCGTCCAAGACCGAATTTGAGTATTGTGGAGGCAGTGCTCCGCTCCCGGAAAAGGATTGAGACGGGGATATTGATACTCCCCGGCAGCCCAAATCAAAAACTGGGTAGACATTTCACCGTTGCTGGTGTGCAGGGTAAAGCCTCCCTGGGGCAATGGCTTGACGGACTTTACGTCAACCTCAGTCTGGATCGGCAGCTCAAAGTGATCGGCAACCATCTGCAAGTACAGGGCGTACTGCTTGCCGCTGATGTGTTCTTGCCGAAAGGCGATCGCAGGCGAAGTCTTCAGGGTCACGGCATTCAGGTCGAGCAGGCCAAACCCGTGGCTGGGGAATGATGGCGTTATGAAGTTCATCTCTTTGGGCCAACGGCTAAAGGAAGCTCCCACCTGGTGTCTTTCTAAAATGGTGAAGCGCTCCAGCCCCAGGTCTTTGAGCACGACACCACAGCCGATGCCTGCGGCTCCGGCACCAACAATCGCAACGTCATAGGACTGATTCGTTTGGGATTTGCTCACGCTGATTTATCCGGGTGACGAGTTTTTAGAATGATAATCATTATCAAACCTCTTGTCTAGGAAACGGAACAGGTTTCAGGTTCAAGGTTCAGGTCTGATGGAATAGGGTACTGCGCCCATCACCTCATCCCGCCTCCAGAGGCGATCGCCAATCGGTTCCCGATCGGCACCAGCGCGGTAATGTACTCCGATAGCGATCGGTGAACCTGGAGTTCTACCAGGGGCTTGAGAGAGAACATACGACAGCCTGAACTAACGGAATAGCCTGACCTGCCGCCAGAAAACCGGACCCACACGCCAGAACAAAATGATAATGATTATCATTCTAATTTTAATTTGCGGCAGCCGTCAAGCCGTGGGAAGCGATCTGTTGCCGCTAATGACCTCCACAAGGCTGAATCTCATCGAGCCGGAAGCCGTAAATTGCCTAAGATTACAACTTATCCGATCGGGCCGTGCGATCGCACCCCCAGGGGTGCCGTAGAACAATCTGCTGGACTCTGGAGCAATAGAGATTGCCCTGCTGCTCTAGATTTTGAATGAGTCGAGTGACCGTCACGCGGGTAGTACCGAATTCGCGGGAATCGTGAGGGGGCATTTTGTAGAAGAGAGCAATTCTTGGCCAAGAGCGTTATGACGCCACTTCAATGACAACATTGCTGATATGGGTAATCAAGGTGCGGCCATCAGCGGGCATGATTTTGACATATCCACTGGCGATACAATATTCCACCGCCGATGACTCCAGGGTTTGGCTCGGAGAAATCAGCATTACCTTGATGTTTTCCAGATAATTGGTGGCATAGTGCTGGACGGTAGTCATGGATGTTTACCTCATTGTTTGAACAGCTTTGTGAAATCTCACCAGTTCACGTTGACTTTTGAGAAACCGGAAATAACGACTAACAGATAGTCTTTTGGGCGATCGCCCCTTGCAGTTTCTCGACGACATCAGGCACCGTCAGCGCTCCCAAATCCCCACTCTGACGGGTGCGAATACTCAAAGTCTGGGAGTCTACTTCTCGCTGACCGAGCACCGCGACGACGGGAATTTTCTCCAGCTCTGCGGTGCGAATTTGCTTACCCAGGCGATCGCCACTGGCATCGACTTCCACTCGCAAACCCTGTTGCTGCAGGGTCTGGACAACCTGATTGGCGTAGTCCCGCTGAGCATCGCTCACCGGCAACAGACGCACCTGCACCGGAGCCAGCCACAGGGGGAAATCCCCGGCATAGTTTTCCACCAGAATGCCGAAGAATCGCTCCAGGGAGCCAAAAATGGCCCGGTGAATCATAATTGGCCGCTGTCGGGAGCCATCCGCTGCGACGTAGTGCAGATCGAAGCGTTCCGGTAAATTAAAGTCCACCTGCAGGGTTGAGCACTGCCAGAGCCGACCGATGGCATCCTGAATCTTAATGTCGATTTTAGGGCCATAGAAGGCACCACCCCCCTCATCAACCACATAGGCCCAGCCTTTGCGATCGAGTGCTGTTTGCAGCGCCGAGGTAGCCAGCTCCCAAATGTCGTCGCTGCCCACAGATTTAGCCGGACGGGTGGAGAGATTCACCTCGTAGTTAGTAAAACCAAAGTCCGACAAAATCTGCTCGGTCAGGTTCAGCACTCCCAGAATCTCCTCGGTCACCTGCTCCGGCAAACAGAAAATGTGCGCATCATCCTGGGTAAACCCGCGCACGCGCATCAGACCGTGGAGCACCCCAGACCGCTCATAGCGATACACCGTGCCCAGTTCGGCCCAGCGAATCGGCAGCTCCCGGTAAGAGTGAAGCCGATGCTGATAGGTCAGCACATGGAAAGGACAGTTCATGGGTTTGAGCTGATATGGCTGCGCTTCCACCGCCATCTGCTCAAACATGTTCTCCTGGTAAAAGTCGAGGTGCCCGGAAGTTTGCCAGAGGTCGCGGTTGGCGATGTGGGGCGTGTAGAGCAGCTCATACCCGGCCTGCAAGTGGGCCTGACGCCAGTAATCCTCAATCGGCAGGCGCATGCGGGCTCCTTTAGGATGCCAGAACACCAGCCCACCCCCGGCAGCCTCTTGGATGCTAAATAGATCTAGCTCCTGGCCCAGTTTGCGATGGTCGCGCCGTTTGGCTTCCTCTTTTTGTTGCAGGTAAGCCTTTAATTGTTCTGGAGTTTCCCAGGCAGTGCCGTAGATACGCTGGAGCTGCGGTTGCGTCTCGTCACCCCGCCAGTAGGCTCCAGCCACACTTTCTAAGGCAAAAGCGTCGGGATGCAGATCGCCAGTGCGGTTCAGGTGGGGGCCAGCGCATAAATCCCACCAGCAGGAAGTCTTATCGTCAGCGACGGCGGGTGGCGGATTAAATAGAGAAGGTTCGGCAGCGGCTGGCAGCGGGTCAGGGTAACCGATGTAGTAACGGGTAATCGACTCATCAGGGGGAATACCGTCGAGAATTTCCAGCTTATAGGGTTCGTTCAGGTGCTCAATTTCAGCCCGGATATCATCCCGTTCCACGGTTTCGCGAACGATCGGTAGATTCACCCGAATGATGCGCCGCATTTCGGCTTCAATGCGCTTTAGATCCTCAAGCGTAAAGGGATCGGCCCGGTCAAAATCGTAGTAAAACCCCGTATCGGTGCAGGGGCCAATGGTGACTTTAGTCTTTGGGAACAGGGTTTGCACCGCCATGGCTAAAACATGGGCACAGGTATGACGAAGCCGCTGCAAATGTTGCGGATCGCTAACCGGAGCAGAAGCTTTAGCGGGTACGCGGGGTAGTTGGCTAACCATGGCAGGGTAAAATCAGAATGATAATCATTATCACTTTAGCATTGTTGTCGATTTTCGGATCTCGCTGCCGTAACGGGGGAAGTGCCGGGGATGCCGGGCCGCATGACGACGGTGCATCTGTCCCTATCCGATGCGACGGGGGATAGCGCTATTCTTGAA
>CAYQUF010000088.1:9548-19896 GCA_964420595.1 uncultured bacterium | reverse complement strand
GATTTCGTTACCTATGAAGGATTTGGCGGTATCGCCTAGTTTTCGCTCCTCAACTTAATTGCACCTCGCAGGTGGCGACTCTATCCAGTCAGCCACCTTTCCTCTTAACCTCTCAACTCGCACTGGCTTGCAATAAGCCTTGCTGAATTTGTACCGCCTTTCCCAAAGATGCGATCGCCTCTTGGGGGTGGTTTAACGCCGCCAATAAATTCCCGCGATTGTACCAGGCTTCGTATTTATTCGGCTGTAAATTAATGGCGCGATCGTACGCCGCGATCGCCTCTTCGTAACGGCGTAACTTTTCCAAACTAATCCCGCAACCGTACCACGCTTCGCCATAGTCGGGTTGCAGTTCGATGGCGCGATCGTAAGATCCGAGTGCTTCTTGATAGCGTTGCAGCCGTTCGAGTAAATTCCCCCGCTGACACCAGGCTTCGGCATTATCTTGCTTCAGTTGCAGCGATTTACTGTAGGACAAAATTGCCGCATCGTACCACTTCATTTTCGCTAGCATCATGCCGCGATTGTACCAAACTTCGTACTTGTTGGCATCGATTTCAATTGCCTTGTCGTATGCTGAAATTGCCTCGCGATAGCGTTGTAGTTTGCTGAGAACGTTGCCGAGATTGTACCAAACTTCGTATTTCCCCGGTTGCAAGTCGATCGCCCTTCGATAGGATTCGATCGCCGCTTCGTAACGCTGCAATCTTCCCAAAATGGCACCGCGATTGTGCCAGATTTCGTGGTTGTCCGAGCAAATTGCCAAGGCGCGATCGTAGGCTTCAATCGCTGCTTCGTACTGTTGTAACTTGCCTAAAATATTGCCTCGATTGAACCAAGCTTCGTATTTGTCGGGATTGAGTTCGAGGGTTTTATTATACGAGTCGAGTGCGGCTTGATAGTTTTGCAAGCGAGCTAAAATACTGCCTCGGTTGAACCAAACCTCGGCACGACTGGGTTGTAATTCTAAAACTTTATCGTAAGCGGTCACTGCTTCAGAATACTCTCGCAACACATTTAAAATGTTGCCCCGTCCCAACCACGCTTCCACCGAATCCGGTTGCAAATGAATGGCGCGATCGTAACACGCTAAGGCATTTTCCGGACAATTATTGCTGACGTATGCTTCGGCTTGTTTGAGATAATCTTGCGCGCTCAGCGATTCTGCTTCTGTGTCCGATGGCGTTTGCGCGTTGGATTTCAGAACTTCAAACCGTCCCGCCAATCCTTGAATTTGACGGTTGATTTCCGGCTTCACCGCTTCCATTACCAAAGACGGCGTTACCTTAGAAATTTCGCGAATGACTTTATCTTTTGCTTGATGAATGTCCAACACCGAATCCTGAAGCTGTCGCAGACATTCATTGCGAATTCGCTCCACTTGTCGCAAGTCTTCAATTTGTCGTTCCAACTGTTGCGTCAATCGCGTCACTTCTTGCTGTGCGGCTTGTTTCGATCGCCCCACTCGCGATTCTAATTCATCGAGCAAGCGTTCCACCGTTTGGCTGGAAGTAGCAATTTGCCGTTCGAGATCGCCCACTTCTTTTAATCGTTGTTTGACCTCGCGCACGAACTGGCTGACGAGGCGGCGTTCGAGTAATTTAAATAAGCCAAATGCGAGGACGGGAGACAGCGCCAAATTGACCAGCAACGCGCCAACAAGCGAAATGGGACGACCGAATAAGGAATCGGACGCCGACAAACTCGACGGTAAACTGGTCGAAAGTGCAGACGCAGACATTTCTGGCGCGGCGACCGAGACAATCGGTGCATTGGTTTCCCACGCCGCCAGAACTTCACGAACGTCTGACTCGTTTGAATCAGAAGACAGTGGCGCGATCGCAGAGGCGCGAGCCTCACGAGTCGAATCGGAAGCCACCAGCGCGGCGAGCGCAAAAATTGCAAAAGTCGAGACCCGCATAGCTCGTGTTTGGCGTAAAAATTCGTTGGATAGGCGTCAAAGCGACTATTCACTCGTACCAAAATCTGTCAGCCGATCCGGACAAAGTCGGGAGATGGAGAGATCGAATCAATCTAGTGTCGCTAATTTTGCTTGCCGCTGGCGGTGCAGATGTTAAAAAGAAGTATATCTTAGGGGTGGGAGTCCCGAGGGGTGCGGTACGCTTTCGCGAACGAATAGTCAAAACGGATCGTGCGGGTTCGAGCTAGCTTCTACTCCCCTTCGCCGAGTTTGAGGTTGAAACGGAGTCATGCAGAACGCCAAGCCACTGTCTAATTCCACGTCCGACCGTCAGGATGCATCCGTCGAATCTCAGTCTGAGGCGCAATCCGTTTCAAAATCGCCTGCCTCTCAAACTGCCGAAATCGATCGCATTCTGCACGAGTTAGCCGAACGCTTTCCCCAATCTCGCGATATCCAAACTTTGCGCGATTGGAAGCAAGATATGGACTGGCTGAGTTGTTTCGGACAGTCGCAACGGTTGCTGATGGCGGCGGTGCGTCCGGATCGGCACAATCCAGACCGTCTCGGCGCGTTTGCGATCGCCTATGCCAGCGATTCCCTACGTCAGTTAGCACGCTATCGCGGTAGTCGCGAAGACCTCGTCCGACAGGGGATTCCGTTAAGCGACTGGTTTGCCGATTTCGATCGCGCCAGCGTCCAAACAGTGTATCGGCGACACCTGCTGCGTCAAGTGCTGCGCCAGTTCTATCGCTTCGAAGAGATTAACCGCCAGTTGCTCGACGAACCGATTCGCGTTTCCCTCGCCACCGAACCCGACGAACAACCCCGCTTGGTGGAATTTTGGCTGCGATCCGATCGGCTGCGAGTACGGCGCATTAATACCCAAATCGACGAATTTGCCAACGTGGATTGGCACCAGTCGCCGGACAATCTCGATTGGATGAGCTTGGAAAAGCAATTGCGCCTGGACAATTACGATGTCGAGGGACTGCTGTTGCTCGAAGGGATCGACGTGACCGTTCCCGAACGGATTCGCCACCTGACCCGATCGCTGATCGATCGCGAATCGATCCTCGAAACCGAAAAATTCAAACAGGTCAACCGCCAACTGCGATTGCTGTTTCGCGCGCCTTACACCCTGATTCTCAGCGCCGAACGCGATCGCGCGCAATTGATGTTTGGCAGCGACTGCGAAGAATTACTCACCCAAACTCACTCGATGACAGCGCTGGCGGGATCTCACTTCATGCGCGCCGCCAATGCCAATCGCGTCCTCAACGTTGCCGATCTCAAGTGCGACTGTCAGACCGACAGCGAACGAGCCTTGCGCGATCGCGGGGTGCGATCGATGTTGCTGATTCCCCTGGTCGTCCATTCCGGCGACTCTGCCACCCAACAGCAATTGGCGGGACTGATCGGTTTAGCCAGCGATCGCCCCCATCACTTTAACAGCATCGATCGCCAACACGCCGAAGAACTCATTCCCGCCTTCAGCGCCGCCTTGCGTCAAGCCATCCAACAGCGGGTCAGTACCTTGCGCAACATTCATCCAGCCGTCGCGTGGCGGTTCTTGCAAGAAGCCGAACGGCGCAGTTGGGGACTTCCCCCCGAACCGATCGTGTTTCGCGACGTTTACCCCCTCTACGGCATTTCCGACATTCGCGGCTCCTCCAGCGAACGCAACCGCGCCATCCAAACCGACTTGCTCGAACAATTCCACCTCGGACTGGCGATTGTAGACGCCGCCTACGACGCGCGAGATACGGCATTGTGCCAGCAATTGCGCTTGGACTTACTCGAATATATCGAACGGTTGCACGGCAGCGTCACCGTGGATGCCGAAGTCACCGCGATCGATTACTTGCGCACTCACCTCGAAATCTATTTCGATTACTTTTCCCGCTGTTCGCCAGCAGCGGAAGCAGCCGTCAACCACTATCGCCAAGCCTGCGACAACGAGCATCAGTGCATCTACACCGCGCGCGCTCGCTACGATGCCATGCTCAATCAAATTAACCAATCCCTGGTGGAAACCTGGGAACGCTGGCAGCAGCGGATGCAGCAAATCATTCCTCACTATTGCGATCTCGAATGCAGTGACGGTATCGATCGCATGATTTACGTCGGGCGATCCATTTACTCGTCCTTCACCCCATTTCACCTGCACAGCCTGCGGTACGAGCAACTGCGCGCCGTCTGCGATTGCGCTCGCACGGCATTCGGTTTGCTGGCGCGTCACGACACCACCATGGAAGTGGCGCATTTGGTGCTGGTGCAAGACGTGGCGATCGATATTTTCCACGACGAAAACACCGAGAAGCTGTTCGACGTGCGCGGTACCCGAGATATTCGCTACGAAATCGTCAAAAAACGGATCGACAAAGCCGTCGATCGCACCACGCAACAGCGCATCACCCAACCGGGAATGCTCACCGTGGTCTACTCCACCGACGAAGAGTGGCTGGAATACCAGCAGTACTTGCGCTATTTGGCGCGGGAAGGCTGGGTCGATCTGCGGATCGAGTCCGGTACCGTCGAACCGTTGCAAGGGGTGACGGGGTTGAAATTTGCCCGCGTGCCAATTTTACCGAGTTGCGAGACTAACGGCAGCGGATCGGCGAATTTGCCAGGAGGCGATCGCCCTTAAAGATCCGTGCCCCAACCGCGCCGCGTATAATAAAAGCGATGCGAGATCGAAGCTCCACGTCCGCGAACCCGGAAACCGTACGGTTTTGGCAATTGGCGTTCTGAATAAAGAATCGAACTCGCCGCCTTAACTTACCGTCGTGTTGTCTGTAGATTGGCGAACGTTAACGAGCCATTCCAGCTAAATCATGCAAATTCTCGATCGCAGCGAACCGAAACTGCAAGCGCTCCAGCACCGTCTTGCCGAGATTAGCGACCTCGAATCCGCCGCCTTGGCACTTCATTGGGATCGCGCTACCTATATGCCCTCTGGCGCAAGCGAGGCGAGGGGTCGCCAACTGGCAACCTTGCGACGGATCGCCCACGAAAAATTGACCGACCCGGCGATGGAAGACTTGCTCGACCAGTTGCGCGAGTGCGAAGCCAATTTGCCCTACGACAGCCACGAAGCCAGCCTGGTGCGCGTCACCCGAGGCGATCGCGATCGCGCCGCTCGCATCCCTCCCGATCTCGTTTCCCGTTTGACCGTCCATCAAACCGAAGCGTACCGAGCCTGGATCGAAGCGCGATCGCTCGACGATTTCGACCGGGTGCGTCCTTACCTGGAAAAAACGCTCGACTTCAGCCGAGAACTCGCCGATTGCAGTGGCGGTTACGATCGCCTGGCTGACCCCCTCATCGACCTGCGCGATCGCGGCACGAGCGTCGCCACCATCCAACCCCTGTTCGATCGCTTGCGAGACGTTCTCGTCCCCCTGGTCGAAGCCATTTCCCAACAGTCCCCCTCCCATTCCACCTCAGTCCTCGAACGGGAGTTCGACGAATCCCAGCAACTCGAATTCAGCCGCAAAATCCTCTATCGCATCGGCTACGACTTCCAGCGGGGTCGCCAAGATCGATCGCCGCATCCGTTTACCATCGCCCTCTGTGGCGACGACGTTCGCATTGCTACCCGCCTCAGCGCCAATAACCTCAATCGCGGCTTGTTCGGCACCCTCCACGAAGTGGGTCACGCGCTCTACCAGCAGAATATCGATCGCCGACTGGAGCGTACCCCTCTCGCCAGGGGAATTTCAACCGGATTGCAAGAAAGTCAAGCCCGATTGTGGGAAAATTTAGTCGGACGCAGCCGCGCCTTTTGGGAGCATTTCTATCCCTGGTTGCAAAGTGGCTTTCTCAGCCAACTGGGGGCGGTGTCCATCGAAACCTTTTACCGAGATATCAATCGGGTGCAGCGATCGCCGCTGCGGATCGAAGCCGACGAAGTCACCTACAACCTCCACGTCATCCTTCGATTCGAACTAGAGTTAGACTTACTCGAAGGTCGCCTGAGCGTCCGCGATCTTCCCGAGGCGTGGAACGAACGCTACCGCCGCGATTTGGGGGTCGTTCCCAGCAGCGATCGCGACGGCGTCCTGCAAGACGTGCATTGGTACAGCGGCACCATCGGCGGTATGTTTCAAGGATACGCCCTCGGCAACCTCATGGGCGCGCAAATTTACGAAGCGGCGCTAACGGCACTTCCGGAAATCCCGGTGGAGATGGAGCAAGGTAATTTTACGCCGCTGATGGCGTGGTTGCGCGATCGCCTCTACCGCCACGGTCGCAAATACGAAGCAGGGGAACTCGTCGAACGCATCAGCGGTCAACCCCTCGGCGTCGATCCGTTTGTGCGCTACCTGCAAGGGAAGTACGGAGAACTTTACAATTTCCCGGCTCGATAACATTGGCAGAAGTGGCGAGATCGTCTCGGGTCGAGACATTGGTGCGTCTGGCGATCCCGTCAAGTTTGCAAAATCTTTACCGTTGAGGAAAAACCTAACCGCGATCGATATGTCATCGTAGACAATAGATCTGAAATGGCGATCGCCTTCAGGGTCGGACATCGCCTTGGAAGATCTAAAATTTTTTGCTAACTTAAATTTCTCGATTGGCTTAGGGGAATCTGAATGTCAAGACTAATTCAAGCAGTACTCGATTGCGACGAGCGAAACGATTTGCGCGAATTTTGGACCGAATTGCGCAACGGCGAACAGCGATATCTCTTGCGCAACGACATCGAACGCGCCTTTCAGCACTATTGTCAAAAACACAAAAAACCCGCTTATTTCGGGCATTCTTCTTATCTGGGAAAACTGATTTTCTATACCCAGGAAATCATTATTGAAGACGAAAGTGTCTGTATCATCGTTCGTCCCAAAATTGCGTCGCAAGAAGTTTATCGAATTTGGGAAGACCTCAGCATCGATTCCATCGACATTCCGGATTTATTGGACTTGCGCGATCGCTTTGTCGGTCACTACCACCCCCGAGAAGGCGACGTTCTCGAACTCGACTTTGCTCCCTTTTACGACTACTCTCCCACCATTCGCGATCCCAAAAATATCGGTAAAGGGGTCGAATTTCTCAACCGCTACCTCTCAAGTAAATTATTCCAGGATCCGCTGCAATGGCAGCAGGCGTTATTCCAATTTCTCAACCTCCATTCCTACAACGGCTTGCAATTGCTGATTAACGAACGCATCAATAATTGGCAGCAACTGTCCGATCGCGTCAAGCAAGCGTTAGAATTTGTCAGTCACCGTCCCCCCGAAGAACCCTACTCGCAATTTCGCTTCGACCTGCAAGCGATGGGATTCGAGCCGGGATGGGGAAATACCGCCGCTCGCGTGCGCGAAACCCTCGACATTCTCGACGGACTGATCGACTCTCCCGACAACGCCGTCCTGGAAGCGTTTCTCTCCCGCATCCCGATGATCTTCCGCATCGTCCTGGTGTCGGTTCACGGGTGGTTCGGTCAGGAAGGGGTGTTGGGTCGTCCCGATACCGGCGGTCAGGTGGTCTACGTCCTCGACCAAACCCGCAGTATTGAAAAGCGGCTGCAAGAAGAACTCAAAGAAGCCGGATTAGATACATTAGGCGTCCATCCCAAGGTGATTATTCTCACCCGCTTGATTCCCAACGCCGACGGAACCCGCTGCAACGAACGGCTCGAAAAGGTGCGCGGAACGGACAATGCTTGGATTTTGCGCGTTCCGTTCCGGGAATACAATCCCAATATGACGCAGAATTGGGTGTCTCGCTTCGAGATCTGGCCGTATTTAGAACCGTTTGCGATCGATTCGGAAAAGGAATTGCTCGCCGAGTTTCAAGGGACACCCGACCTGATTATCGGTAACTATTCCGACGGCAATTTAGTATCGTTTTTACTGGCGCGCCGCCTGAACGTGACTCAGTTTAACGTAGCGCACGCGCTGGAAAAATCCAAATACCTCTTCAGTAACTTATACTGGCAGGATTTGGAGAATAATTATCACTTTTCGCTGCAATTTACGGCAGATTTAATCGCCATGAACGCTGCCAACTGCGTGATTAGCAGCACCTACCAAGAAATTGTCGGCAAACCCGATAGCGTGGGACAATACGAGTCGTACAAGTGCTTTACCATGCCGGATTTCTATCACGTCGTAGACGGCATCGAGCTGTTCAGTCCCAAATTTAACGTGGTTCCGCCAGGGGTGAACGAGAATATTTACTTCCCCTATACGCGCAGCCAAGAGCGGGTTCCGGCGAACCGAGAGCGGATTGAAGATTTGCTGTTTAGTCTAGACGATTCGAATCAAGTATTTGGCAAACTCGCCGACCCGAGCAAGCGTCCGCTGTTCTCGATGGCGCGATTGGATCGGATTAAGAACCTGAGCGGATTGGTCGAATGTTTTGGGCGATCGCCCGAATTGCAAGAATGCTGCAATTTGATTTTGGTGGCTGGAAAGTTACGGGTTGAAGATTCCAACGATGCCGAAGAAGTCGATCAAATCGAACGCATCTATCACCTGATCGAAGAATACGATCTCTACGATAAAATTCGTTGGTTGGGCGTTCGTTTGCCCAAAGCCGATTCGGGAGAAGTGTATCGCGCGATCGCGGATCGCCAGGGTATTTTCGTACAACCGGCGTTATTCGAAGCGTTCGGTCTGACCATTCTCGAAGCGATGATTTCTGGGTTGCCCACCTTTGGCACGCAATTCGGCGGACCGTTGGAAATTATTCAAGATAAGGTCAACGGATTTTATATCAACCCGACCAACGTGGAAGAAACCGCCGAGAAACTGCTGAAGTTTATCTCCAAGTGCGATCGCGATCCCCACTATTGGCAAGAGATTTCCGAACGGGGGATGGAACGGGTCTACAGCACCTATACGTGGAAAATTCACACGACTCGGTTGCTGTCGATGGCGAAAATCTACGGGTTCTGGAACTATTCGTCCAAAGAAAACCGCGAAGATTTACTGCGCTATCTCGAAGCCTTGTTCTATCTGATTTACCGACCGCGCGCCAAAGAGTTGCTCGATCGCCACATGCAGTAAGGGTTTGTCCTCAATAGTAAGCGCAACCGCGCGCTTACTACCCGCCGAGGGACGACTAAGATGAGGTTTCGAGTTGGGCGGTGGTGACCTCCACTTCGAGTTCGCGATCGCCCCGTTGAACTTTGAAGGTTATCGTCTCGCTGACGCCGCTTTTCTCGACTAGATCTTGCAACTGTTCGGCATCTTCGACCCGCTGACCCGCAACTTGCAAAATCACGTCTCCTTGCTCCAACCCGGCGCGATCGGCGGGCGTGTTGGGCACCACTTCCACCACTAACACGCCCTTGGTTTCCGGTAAGGTCAACCGCGAATTGGGGTCTTCATTATTGCGCTTGGCAACCTCGGGAGTCAGGGTAATCATGCGAATGCCCACGTAGGGATGGGGCACTTGTTCCCCCCGTGCCAGGGTATCCTGAAGCCGTTTGGCGGTGTTAATCGGGATGGCAAACCCAATTCCCGTGGCGTTGGCGCGAATGGCTGTATTGATGCCGATGACTTCGCCGTTGGCGTTGACCAAGGGACCGCCCGAGTTACCGGGATTAATCGCTGCATCGGTTTGGAGGAAATCCAGCCGCTTGTCGGGAATTCCCGCTTGAGCCGACGATCGCTCCGTGGTGCTGATAATGCCGAGGGTGACGGTACTTTCCAGTCCGAACGGATTCCCCACCGCGATCGCCCAATCGCCAACCTCGATCTGGGACGAATCGCCTAGCGTAGCCGTGGGAAAGGTTTCGTTCTCCTCGGTCTGAATTTTGACCACCGCCAGATCGGTAATCGGGTCGGTTCCCATCACCCGACCGTCAAAACTGCGCCCGTCTTGCAAGGTAATCTGGACGCGATCCGCCCCGGAAACGACGTGGGCGTTGGTCACGATGGTGCCGTCGCTGTCAATAATAAATCCCGACCCTTGTCCTTGTTGCCGTCGCTGTCTGGGGGGAATAAACTGTTCGCCGAAAAAGCGCTCGAACGGGGCGGGAATGCCAGCACTGGGATCGCGGGTGATGATGCGGACGGTATTGATTTGCACCACCGCCGGACTGACGCGATCGACGGCAGCCGAAACGAAGCTATCGGCGAGATCGTCGGGGTCGGGAATCGACTGGCGCGCGGTCGTTTGGGAGTCGGTGGTGACGGCAGATTGGGACGAGGAGGTGGGCGCGGTTTCTGAGGAGGAAAACAGTCGCATTCCCCCGAACACCAATCCACCGCCCGCGATCAGCGCCAGCAGGTGGGTACTGACTTGCAACCAGGCATTGGAAGATTTTGAAGAAGGCATAATCCGTTTACTTGCTCCTAGAGGGATTAGCTACACAGCGCGATCGCTCGGTTTCGCACTCCTTTACATTTTGCGCGATCGCTGCTACACCTTCATCTTTCTTAGGGCGAGAACAGTTGTTCATTCAGGCAACAG
>CAYQUF010000088.1:4675-9448 GCA_964420595.1 uncultured bacterium | reverse complement strand
GCTGCTACACCTTCATCTTTCTTAGGGCGAGAACAGTTGTTCATTCAGGCAACAGAGATGTCGGGAGTTTCCATGACCATGATTGGAATTGGGAATGACGATCTCGCTTGACGGGTAACCCTGTATTCTCCCCCTATCTCCCTATCCCCCTATCATCCCTACCGCAACGCCCGCGTCATTTGATTGGCGGTGAGGTAATGTTCGATACTCGGAGCCTCGATTTCGCTGCGGGCGATGTTTTCGAGCGCCGATGCCATCAAACGCAACGATTCGGCACGCTGGCGCAGATTGTGACTGATGCCTTCCGAGCCGCTCGCCAGACACTGTTGGCAGACTTCACTCAGGTAATCGCCATTCTCGTTATAAGCCCTTGCAATCACCTCGTGGGGGATGAAGACCCGACCGCAGACCTGACACAAACACTTTTCTTCAAAGTCGTTGCTCTCGATATAAATTTTCATGATTCTATTGCCCAGTTGGATTTAATAAATTCTTCAGTTTTAGAGTACCGCAATCTGTAATTTTCATCACAGATCGTTGTCATCAAATAGTGATAAATGCGGCGAGCGATCGCGCCCTTAAAAAAAGAGGCAGGCATTTGCCCGCCCCATCGGTGTCACCGGTCGTTCTCGCCGCAAATTTAGTTGTGAGAGGCGATCGCTGGCTTGGAATCGAGCGTATTCTGCATGAGCGGCTCGTCCTGCGGGAGCTGCCCGGTTTTGAGCCATTCATCCACTTGCTCGGGCAGTTCTACCCGTTCGAGCAACTGTTGCAACTCCTCGGCTTCAATGACTTCTCGATCCAGCAATGCCTGGGAAATGTCTTCGAGAACCTGGCGATTGTGGCTGAGAATTTTCAACGCCGCATGGTGCGCGCCGTCAATGGTCGCCTTCACCTGGCGATCGATTTCTTCAGTCACGCTTGGACTAATCGAACGGCGGGGACTGCCCATTCCCGGCAGATACTGTTGTTGTTGCGGCTTATCGAACGCGATCGGTCCGAGCTTGTCGCTCATTCCGTAAATCGTGGCGCAGCGTTCTGCCAAGTCGGTGGCTTTTTGGATATCGTCGCTGGCGCCCGTCGAAACCTTGCCAAACACGACCTCCTCAGAAGAGCGTCCGGCGAGTAACGTGGCAATCCGACCGCGCAACTCGTCTTCGGCGACCAAGAAGCGATCTTCTTCGGGCAATTGCAGGGTAAACCCGAGCGCTCCCACGCCGCGCGGCACGATCGAAATCTTCTCGACTCGACCGCCACCGGGCATCAGCGAGCCGATAATGGCGTGACCGACCTCGTGATAGGCGACCGTCGTTTTCTCGGTTTCGTTGAGAACGCGGGATTTTTTCTCCAGTCCGGCAATCACTCGTTCGATCGCCTCGCTGAAGTCTGCCATGGTCACCGAATCCCGTTCGGCACGGGCAGCCAGCAGTGCGGCTTCGTTCACCAAGTTAGCCAGATCTGCTCCGGCAAAACCAGGCGTGCGAGCGGCGAGGGTGGTGAAATCCACGTCTTCCGAGAGTTTGACGCTGCGAGCGTGAACTTGCAAAATTTCCTCGCGACCTTTCTTGTCCGGGCGGTCTACGACAATTTGGCGATCGAATCGACCGGGACGGCGCAAGGCGGGGTCGATGACTTCGGGACGGTTGGTGGCAGCCAGGACAATCGCGCCGGTGTTGGCATCAAACCCGTCCATTTCGTTGAGCAACTGGTTGAGGGTTTGCTCCTGTTCGGTATTGCCACCGCCGGCAAAGGGACTCGACGACCCGCGAGATTTCCCGAGGGCGTCTAACTCGTCGATAAACACGATGCAGGGAGCCTGTTGTTTGGCTTGCTCGAACAGATCCCGCACGCGAGAGGCACCGACGCCGACGAACATTTCGATAAATTCAGACCCCGAGATACTGAAAAAGGGCACTCGCGCTTCTCCAGCCACGGCTTTTGCCAATAGGGTTTTCCCGGTTCCGGGCGCGCCGACGAGCAACACGCCTTTGGGAATTTTTGCCCCCAAGCGAGCGTATTTTTGGGCGTTGTCGAGATAGTCTACGACTTCTTGCAGTTCGGCTTTGGCTTCGTCTACCCCGGCGACATCTTCAAATTTGATGCCCGTATCGCCTTCGGAGTAGATGCGAGCCTTACTTTTACCCACTTGCAAGGCAGCCGGACCGCCGCCACCGCCGCGTTGGGCGCGATTGAACAACCAAGCCCAAATGCCGAAGAAAATTAGGGGCGGGACGACCCAACCTAACAGGGTGACGATCCAACCCGTATTGTCCGGTTCGGCGGCGGAGAATTGAACCTCGTGTTCGCGCAGCAGTTGCGGCAACTCCGTATCGTTGGCGATCGGTCGGGTAATGTAAATATCGGTTTGTTGTTCCGAGGTGGCTTTATCTTTTAATTCATAGCGAATGCGCTCGTTCCCGAGAGTGGCGCGTTCGACTTTATCGGATTCGACTTGCTCGATGAATTGGCTGTAGGAGACTTCGGGATACTCGGGAGAGGCGTTGGGAAAAACAATTAAGTTCAGCAGTAATAGCAAGACGACTAGAAACAAAATGCTACCGCCAAATTGTCGGAAGCGAGATTGATTCTGCTGACCGTCCGGTCTATTACTGTCGTCGCGTTGTACTGGCATATGAAATTGGACTGATTCGACAATGGGATGAATGTTAAACGCACGCCTGCCCCCTCGATCGCTCGCCGGTCGGGGCTGTGGCGCGACAACGATTCCGTTCTAGAGTATTAAGTTTTGTAATAAAACTCATCTATCGTAGGGGGGATAGGGTGGGAGAACTGGGCGCATCGTTTGCGACGAACGAGTTCGAAGGGGCGATCGCGGTATAAATTAGAGAAATCTGCCCGCAACGCAATCTTTGAGGAGAGAGTATGAGCTATCGCATCAGCCGCCGCGCCTATGCCGAAACGTTTGGACCGACCGTGGGCGATCGCGTTCGTTTGGCTGATACGGAATTGTTTATCGAGGTCGAGCGCGATTACACGCCCTACGGCGATGAAGTCAAGTTCGGCGGCGGGAAGGTGATTCGCGATGGCATGGGTCAATCGCCGATTTCTCGCGCGGACGGGGCGGTGGATATGGTGATTACCAACGCGCTCGTTCTCGATTGGTGGGGAATTGTCAAAGCCGATATCGGCATTAAGGACGGCAAGATTCACAAAATTGGCAAAGCGGGCAATCCTTACGTTCAAGATCGCGTCGATATTATTATCGGTCCGGCGACGGAAGCGGTGGCAGGGGAGGGAATGATTCTCACGGCGGGGGGGATTGACGCTCACATTCACTTTATTTGCCCGCAGCAGATCGAAACGGCGATCGCTTCTGGGATTACCACGATGATAGGCGGCGGAACCGGACCGGCGACAGGAACCAATGCTACGACCTGCACCCCTGGCGCGTGGAACATTCACATGATGCTGCGGGCGGCGGATGCGTTTCCGGTGAATTTAGGGTTTTTGGGTAAGGGCAATAGCAGCCAGCCGCAAGGTTTGGAGGAACAAGTGTTAGCGGGGGCGTTGGGGTTGAAATTGCACGAGGATTGGGGGACGACGCCGGCGGCGATCGATACCTGTTTGAGCGTGGCGGAACGCTACGACGTGCAAGTGGCGATCCATACCGATACGCTGAACGAAGCGGGGTTTGTGGAGAATACGATCGCGGCGTTTAAGGATCGCACGATTCACACCTACCACACGGAAGGAGCGGGGGGCGGTCACGCGCCGGATATTATTAAAGTCTGCGGCGAGGCGAAGATTTTGCCATCTTCGACTAATCCAACTCGTCCGTATACCCGCAATACGTTAGACGAGCACTTGGATATGTTGATGGTCTGTCACCATTTATCGCCGTCGATTCCAGAAGATGTGGCATTTGCCGAGTCGCGAATTCGCCGGGAGACGATCGCGGCTGAAGATATTTTGCACGATTTGGGCGCGTTTAGCATGATTGCTTCGGATTCCCAGGCGATGGGTCGCGTCGGGGAAACCATCGTGCGAACGTGGCAAACTGCCCATAAGATGAAGGTGCAGCGGGGAGCGCTCTCGGAGGAAACGGGAGACAACGATAACGCCCGCGCCAAGCGGTACGTGGCAAAATATACGATTAATCCGGCGATCGCTCACGGGATTTCCCAGTATGTCGGTTCGGTGGAAGAGGGTAAGATGGCGGATTTGTGTTTGTGGAATCCTGCCTTTTTTGGCGTGAAACCGGAATTAGTCATCAAAGGTGGCGCGATCGCTTACGCGCAGATGGGAGATGCCAATGCCAGCATTCCTACGCCGCAACCGATTCACATGCAACCGATGTTCGGCAGTTTTGGCGCGGCGCGATCGCTGAGTTCGGTGTCGTTTGTCTCGCAAGCGGCGATGGAGCGGGATGTTCCGGCGCAAATTGGCTTGCAAAAACCGGCGTTGGCGGTGTCGGGGACGCGACAGATTGGCAAGCGGGATATGAAGTTGAACGACGCGCTCCCGCAGATTGAGGTGGATCCGCAAACTTACGAGGTGCGCGCGGATGGGGAGTTGCTGACGTGCGAACCGGCGACGGTGTTACCGATGGCGCAGCGGTATTTCTTGTTTTAGGGCGTGGGTCTGCCGCGATCGGCAAGCCGTCACCCTACAATAGGAGATGTTGTTGCGATTGAATTTGTTGGCAGGATAGATGTTTGATTTCGCGGCAATGCACGAAACCGATATCATTAATTATGATACTCCCTTTTGAGGTAGATCGCAACCCCATCATTCACTGATTCAACGCTGCGA
>CAYQUF010000088.1:0-4575 GCA_964420595.1 uncultured bacterium | reverse complement strand
ATACTCCCTTTTGAGGTAGATCGCAACCCCATCATTCACTGATTCAACGCTGCGATCGTCTTCTGCGCGTCCGAGTGCGCCGCTGTCTCCGGGGGCACCAACTCCGCCGCCGCGATCGCCGATTGAGTTTGCCCCTTGCGGGCGCGAGTTTGGGCGATCTTCAAAATCTCCTGACTCCAGCCCTCGATCGCCTGTTGCGCCTGCGGGTAATTCGGCTGACCCGGTTGGATGCGCTTCGCCATCGCGATCGCTCGCCAGTAAGACGAGGCTTGCCCCGATTTAATCTTATTCCGCGCCGCTTGTAAGATCTCGCTGTCATTGGCGGGTTGCTGTTCCTCCCACTGGGCGATCGCCGTTTGCGCCTCCCGGTACAAGTCGGGAGTTTGGCGGGGAACCAGTTGCGCCGCCGCGATCGCTCCCTCCACATTTCCCTGTTCCTGGCGCGATCGCCCAATTTCCAAAATCGTCTCGCTCCATCGTTCGATTCGAGCTTGCGCCTCCGGATAGCGCGGATCGCCAGGGGCAATTTGCTCCATCGACGCGATCGCTCGGGCGAATTGGGTGGCTTGCACCGAGCCAATCGGACGCATGGCTTCGTCGAACGTTACCTCGCTGCTGGCGGCGGGAGCGGGGGACGCCGGAACGACCGATAGCGGCACTTGTGAGGCGGGGGACTCCGGTTGAGGGGATTCTGACGTTTCTGGCGTTTCGGGTACCTCAGAGGGCGGTTGCTGCTTGCTAGACGTGGCTTCCAATCCCAGGAGGATGCCAAAAATTATCACCGCCGCGATCGCGCCGCCAGCGAAAGACAATCGCTGCCACAAGGGAGCGGCTGGCGTGGGAAACTCGGTCGGGTCCGGCACCGAGTTGGGTTCCGGTTCGGACTCCGGTGTCGTGGCGGGAGGGGGAGCCTCGGGGAACACCAGCGATCGCATTCGTTCGGGGGGATAGACCACCACCGCCGGATGCTGTCCCGGTCGCCAGTGGTGTTCGCCTAACTCTTGCAGGCGATCGCGCAAAAACCGTTCCAAGCGTTCGAGGGTCAGACCGTCCCAGTCGCGCCACCCCTCTAGCAACGCCGCTGTAAAGAATCCCTGACCTAACGCCATCGTCTCGCGGGAAAATTCTTCCGGCTGGCACGACAGCAGCGTCGGAATTTCCATTTCTCTCGCCCAGCGAGCGATCGCTCGTCCGACCCCCCGATCTCGATAGCTTCCGGTGGAGCGATTGATATCCAACACGACCCGGACGCTGTGGGCTGGAGCCACTTGCAACTGCGAAAATAGCGATCGCGCCGAGATTCCCGTTTCCGCCATTCGCTGCGGATCCCCCTCCACCGGCATTAAATAATCTTCCTCGCCATCGCTGACGCCATAGCCGCTAAAAAACAACCACAAGCAATCGTCGGAGGCGACGCGATCGCTGCAAAACCACTCCAACCACGCTATCAGGTTCTCTCGCGTCGGATAGGTGGATCGCTGCTCCACGGTGGGTGCAGTTTCTCCCAGCAGCAAACAGCGATCTTCGGGAACGTTCAGGGTGTCGCGGAAAAAACGAAACAGCGCGATCGCGTCAGCTCCCGCATATCGCAGCGGTTGCAAGTGTTGGTAGTAGTTAATGCCAATGGCAATGCAAGCGTGATGTTTCATTCAGTGTCCCTCAGCCATGCCGCCCGACACCTTTAGGATAAACTGCCCGAGGGAAGAACGGACAAGATTGCTCTTCCAGAGAGGTCGCTAGAATTGAGAGGGAGATCGGGAGAACTGGCGACGGGTGAGTGATATCGCGACGATCCCGTCCGGACAGCGATCGCGACTCGACGAATCGGGCACTATCAGGTTAAAGCGCCACCCCAAGATTTGGTGCAACTCAGGCAAGTTGGGGATTGTAGCGCGTCAAAATCCATGAAACCATAACAAGGTGGGTGCGTGCGGCGATCGCGACGGCGGATCGTAGCAAGTTGTGGGTCGTGCGAACGTAAGAAACGACACAGACAACCCCCTCCCGGGTCAAGTTCTATAAATTCCAAGGAAAACGAGGAAAAAGGAGTCTCTGGTGGTGGAATTACCGTTACAAGACTTGCTCAACGACTTGCATCGCAAATATAAGCCGATGCACGACGGTACGGTCGCTCAATCGCCACCAGAATTAGCGACGGCGAATCCGGATTGGTTCGGCATCTGTATCATCGACACCAACGGTCAGATCTACGAGGTGGGCGATACCTCCGAACGGTTCACGATGCAGTCGATCTCGAAACCCTTCGTCTACGGACGCGCCCTCGAAGATCGCGGCGTCGATTACGTCCTCTCCAAGATTGGCGTCGAACCGACGGGAGATCCGTTTAACTCGATCGTCGAAACTGACGAAATTTCCGAACGCCGCTACAACCCGATGATTAACGCCGGCGCGATCGCCACGACGAGTTTAATCGCCGGAGACAACTTCCAACACCGCTACGATCGCCTGCTCGAAACGTTCCGCCGCTATACCGGTCGCCAGCTCGATCTCTGCGAGTCCTCGGTCTGCTCGCGACAGAATAACAACGACCTCAACCGGGCTATGGCGTATTTAATGCTCCACTTCGACCTGATCGACGGCAATATCGAGGAAGCGTTGGAGCTGTACTGTCGCCAGTGTTCGCTCCTGGTCAACTGTCGGGATTTGGCGATGATGGCGGCGACTTTGGCGAATGCGGGCGTCAATCCCGTGACCGGCGAACGGGCGATCGCGACGGAATACGTCAAAAATCTGCTCGCTGTCATGTACACCTGCGGCTTGTACGACTTTGCCGGACAGTGGGCGTATCGCATCGGCTTACCTGCCAAAAGCGGTCTGGCGGGATCGATTATTGCCGTGGTGCCCAAACAGATGGGAATTGCCATCTTTTCTCCCCCCCTGAGCGAAGAAAGTCACAAAAGTTCGCGCGGCGTCAAGGTGTGCGAAGAACTCTCGGAACAGTTGAAATTACACATTTTTTCGCGGGTGTTGCCCGAAGAACCCGCCCAGTGTCAGCTCTACAACGCACCGGGAAACGGCAACGGCTCGGGGGCAATGTCCACTCGTTCCCCCATCCCCCACAAGTCCTCGCGTCCCAACAATCTCGCCAACCTCGATCGCGCCCCCCAAGCACTCAACGACACCGCCCACACCCCGCCCCCGATCCCGTCGGAAGTTGAAGGCAGCGTGTCGCCCTTGCAAAAATTTTTAGACCACTTATACCACAAATACCTGCCCTTGCGCGAGGGAAAACCCTACGTGTCGGAGCCAGATTTATTTAAAATCAATCCAGATTGGTTCGGCATTTGTGCGGTTACGGCAGACGGTCAGGTGTACGAGGCGGGCGATTCGAGTTTGCCGTTTTTAATTCAGTCGATTTCTAAGGTATTTGTCTACGGATTGGCGTTAGAAGATCGCGGTCGCGAAGAATTACTCGACAAGGTAGACGTCGAACCGACGGGCGACGCCTACAACTCGATTATTAAGGTGGAAGAACGCTCGAAACGACCGTATAACCCCATGGTGAACACGGGAGCGATCGCCATGACGAGTTTAATTAAAGGGAACGGTCCCGCTCGGCGGCTCAATCGCATTCTGGAGATGTACCAGCGGTATGTCGGTCACCAGGTCTTTGTCGATATGACTACGTTTGTTTCCGAACAAACTGGGGGCGATCGCAATTGGGCGATTTCCTATCTATTGCGCAATTTCGGCTTAATTGAAGGGGATATCCGCCAAACCCTAGAACTCTATTTACAGCAGTGTTCGGTCATTATTAACTGTCGCGATTTAGCCGTCATGGGAGCGACCCTCGCGAACAATGGCGTCAACCCCATGACCGGAGAGCGAGCCATCGATGCGATTTACGTGCGCGACTTGCTCAGCGTGATGTATACGTGCGGAATGTACGACTTTGCCGGAACCTGGGTGTACAATATCGGCTTTCCCGCCAAAAGCGGCGTCGGAGGTGGCATTGTCGCCGTGGTTCCCGGACAGATGGGCATTGCTATCTATTCGCCCATGCTCGACAAGCGGGGTAACAGCGTGCGCGGGATTGAGGTGTGCAAGGATCTTTCGCGCCAATTCGGATTGCACATTTTCGAGCCGCTCTCGTCTCAGGGGAATCTGAGGGAACGGCTGAGGTCTGGCATTTAAGGCGCGATCGCTCAATCTGACGGCTGGAAATGCTCTGGAATTCGGGTATCGGGAATGTGCTGCAATCCCCACGTCGCGATCGCCTCTAGCACGGGGCGCAGGCTGCGTCCGTCTTCGGTCAATTGGTAGTGCATTCGCCGGGAATGGTTGCTGTAGGGTCGTTTGGTTACTAGCCCCAACTGTTCGAGGGATTTGAGGCGGCTGGCGAGGATGTTAGTGGAAATGCCTTCGGGGGAGTCTAAGAATTCCTCGAATCGGTGCTTGTCGAAAAACAGCATATCCCGTACCACTAATAGCGTCCAGCGATCGCCGATCAGATCGAGAGCGTTGGCAATGGGACAGTGAGAGCGGGGGTCGGACATGGTTGGAAATAGGGAGAGAAACCGTAGGGTGGGCATTTACCGATTGAGGAGCGATCGC
>CAYQUF010000087.1:10209-19934 GCA_964420595.1 uncultured bacterium | reverse complement strand
TATGTCCGACAACACTCTACTCATTACCGGAACCGATACCGACGCGGGAAAAACCGTCTTAACGACCGCACTGATTGCCTATTGGCAAACGTACTGTCACGATCGCACCTTGGGCGTGATGAAACCGATTCAGTCGGGACAGGGCGATCGCGAAGTGTATACCCGCCTGTTCGACCTCAACCAATCCCCCGACGAAATTACGCCACTGTATTTCGACGCCCCCCTCGCTCCCCCGTTAGCCGCAGAACGGGAAGGACGGGATATCGAACTGGGACGGGTTTGGCAGCAATTGCGGCAGTTGCAGCAGCAGCGCGATCGCGTGTTGGTCGAAGCTTTGGGCGGACTCGGATCGCCGGTGACGCGGGAACTGACGGTGGCAGATTTAGCGCGAGACTGGCGGCTCGATAGCGTGTTGGTGGTTCCCGTGCGCCTTGGTGCCATTTCTCAGGCGGTGGCAAATGTGGCACTGGCGCGACAGGAGCGGGTTCGGCTCAAAGGAATTGTACTCAATTGCACCCAACCCACCAGCGACACCGAGATCGCGAACTGGGCACCGGCAGATCTCATCCAATCGCTGACTCAAATCCCGGTTTGGGGGTGTTTGCCCTATGTCGAAAATGCGAGCGATCGCTCCCAACTCGCCGCTGCTGCCCGTCAGTTACACCTCGAAACCGCAATTCCGATGGCATATTGTTGTTAATCTGGAAAATACGTAACGATCGTTACAGCAGGCGATCGCGTTGACCAATTCCTCCCCCCTATTGCCTTCAAACAATTGCCTATGAGCGTTACCCCAATCCCATCCATTTCCCAGGTACACTCTCGCTTGCGCCCCGACATTCAATCGCTGCAACCGCAACTGGTGGAATGGCGGCGACAGTTGCACCAACAACCGGAACTGGCATTTCGAGAACGGCTGACGGCGGAATTTATCGCGCGAAAGTTGCGCGAGTGGGGCATCGACCATCAAACGGGTATCGCCGAAACCGGGATTGCGGCGGTCATTACAGGCGATCGCCCCGGTCCGGTGTTAGGCATTCGCGCCGATATGGATGCCTTGCCGATTCAAGAAGAAAATGACGTTCCTTACAAGTCCCGCCACGACGGGGTGATGCACGCTTGCGGTCACGACGGACATACCGCGATCGCCCTGGGAACGGCGTATTACCTGTCCCAACACAAGCAGGATCTGGCGGGGACGGTGAAAATTATCTTTCAACCGGCAGAAGAATCTCCTGGCGGTGCCAAACCGACGATCGAGGCGGGGGTGTTGCGCGATCCCGATGTGGAGGCGATCGTGGGCTTGCATTTGTGGAATAGCCTGCCCTTGGGCACCGTTGGCGTGCGGGAGGGTTACTTAATGGCGGCGGTGGAACTCTTCCACTGTACGATTTTCGGCAAGGGCGGACACGGCGCAATTCCCCACCAAACCATCGATTCGATCGTGGTGGGATCGCAAGTGGTGAATGCTCTTCAGGCGATCGTGGCGCGCAATGTCAATCCGATCGAGTCGGCGGTGGTCACGGTGGGCGAATTTCACGCGGGGAGCGCCCACAACGCGATCGCCGATACGGCTCGCCTGGGGGGAACGGTACGCTATTTCAATCCCGACTATCAAGGGTTTTTCGAACAGCGCGTGGAAGACACGATCGCCGGAATCTGTCGCAGTTACGGCGCGAAGTACGATCTCGACTACTGGCGATTGTATCCCCCGACCATCAACGATCGCGGCATGGCGGATCTGGTGCGATCGGTTGCCGAAACCGTGGTGGAAACGCCGATGGGAGTCGTTCCCGACTGTCAGACGATGGCGGGAGAGGATATGTCGTTCTTCTTGCAAGAAGTTCCCGGCTGTTATTTCTTCCTCGGATCGGCAAACGCCGAACTGGATTTAGCCTATCCCCACCACCATCCCCGATTCGATTTCGACGAGACGGCATTGGCGATGGGAGTCGAGATGTTCGTACGTTGCGTGGAGAAATTTGGAGATCGCTAGGCGTGGGAATCAACCCCTTTCTCCTGCTCCCCTCATCCCCTCATCCCAAACTGTAAAGTATTGTATTAGGAAAAACTGATGGTGTGAGAGTGAGTACGATTCCCCCGCTGGATTTAACGCAGCAGTATAAAACCATTCAACCCGAAATTGAAGCCGCCGTGTTGGAGGTACTGGCATCCGGTCGCTATATTGGCGGCGATCGCGTGGCGGAATTCGAACGGCAATTTGCCGATTACGTGGGAACGCAAGAGTGCATTGCCTGTAATTCGGGAACGGACGCGCTGTATCTCGTCCTGCGCGCTTTAGACATTGGGACGGGAGACGAGGTGATTACGACGCCGTTTACGTTCTTTGCCTCGTCCGAAGTGATTAGTTTAACTGGCGCGACCCCAGTTTTCGTCGATATCGATGCCGAAACCTACAATTTAGATGCCGATCGCGTCGAAGCTGCCATTACCGATCGCACGAAAGCCATTCTCCCGGTTCACTTGTTCGGTCAACCGGCGAACCTGACGAAATTGAGCGAGATTGCCCGCGATCGCAATTTGGCGATTGTCGAAGACTGTGCCCAAGCCACGGGTGCCACTTGGAACGGTCGGCAGGTGGGGAGTGTCGGTCGCGCGGGCTGTTTTAGCTTTTTCCCGACTAAAAATTTAGCGGGATTTGGAGATGGCGGTGCGGTAACGACTGACGATGCGGCACTCGCCCAACGCATTCGGGCATTAAAAAACCACGGTTCCGCCCAACGATACTATCACGAAGAAGTGGGGATTAACAGTCGCTTGGATACCCTCCAAGCCGCGATTCTTTCGGTCAAATTGCGCTATCTCGATCGCTGGAACGATCGCCGTCGTACCCTTGCTCGCCACTACAGCGACCTGCTCGGGGCGATCGAGGGCATTACCGTCCCGCGCGATCCGGTAGGTGGGTGCGGGGTATGGAATCAATATACCATTCGCCTGGGCGATCGCGATCGGGTCCGCCAACACCTGCAAGCCGCTGGTATTAGTTCCGCCATTTACTACCCCCTTCCCCTCCACTGGCAACCCGCCTACAAAGCCGATTATGCCTCGCTCCAGCTTCCCATCGTCGAACGAGTCTGCCAAGAGGTCTTGTCCTTACCCATGTTTCCCGAACTGGGCGATCGCCAACAGCAGCAAGTCGTTTACGCGCTCAAAGACTGTTGGCTCGGTCGCTAAGGGAGAAGAAGGCAACGGGAATTGTAGGGGGTGGGTCTCCAAACCCTTCCCATTGGGTTATCGAGGCAGTTCGTGGAGTTCGGGCAGTTCGCGAACTGCCCCTACCGGTCAATGTTCTCCCTCTCTCCCCACCTCTTAACCGGGATCGGCGAGTTTGTAGTTTTGTATACTTTGATTAAGAAAACGTTAGAAAGGCAACCAATCTTAGTAGCCTATACCTATATAGGTGGGTTCTTTTTGCGATCCGTTTCGAGGTAAAACGAAGGAGGTTTTGGTGAATCCCCATCCACTGGCTCATCTCAGGCGCTACGATCCGGACGCGATCGCCCGCTACTACCAGCGCCGTCCCTGGAAAGCGATCTGGCGAGCCCTGACCGTTTTATGGATCTTTGCCGGATTTTTCCTAGGCTTAAAGCTCGACCAATGGCAAAACAAGATCGAGCAACGCAAGCAGAAACGAGCCACCCAACTGCGCCAGATCCTGACGAAACTCGGCCCGAGTTACATTAAAGTCGGTCAGGCACTCTCGACCCGTCCCGACCTGATTCGCAAAGACTTCCTCGAAGAACTCGTCAAGCTGCAAGACCAACTTCCTCCCTTCGATAACGCGATCGCCTACCGCATCATCGAACAAGAACTCGAACGCGCTCCCGACGAAATCTTCAAAGAACTCTCCGACAATCCCATCGCTGCCGCTAGTTTAGGTCAAGTCTACCGCGCTCGCCTCTACAGCGGCGAAGATGTTGCCGTCAAAGTGCAGCGTCCCAACCTGCGTCCGACCCTCACCCTCGACCTATTTCTGATGCGGTGGGCAACTCGGCGACTCGGCGGTTTCCTCCCAGTCAATTTGGGACACGATTTGACCACCATTGTCGATGAATTCGGGTGCAAGCTATTCGAAGAAATCGACTATCTCAACGAAGGGCGCAACGCCGAAAAATTCGCCGCCAATTTCAGCGACAATCCCGATATTAAAGTCCCCGAAATTTACTGGCGCTACAGCGGCACTCGCGTACTGACCTTAGAGTGGATCGAGGGATACAAACTCACCGGAAACGGTCACCTCGAAAAAGCTGGAATCGATGCCGACAAGGTTATCGAAATTGGCGTTACCAGCGGCTTGCAGCAGCTCCTCGAATACGGATTTTTCCACGCCGATCCCCATCCGGGCAATTTATTCGCCCTCGCCGACGGTCGCATGGCGTACATCGATTTCGGCATGATGGATCAACTCAAAGAATCGACCAAAGAAACCTTAGTCGATGCTTTGGTGCATTTGATCAACAAAGAATACCCCGACCTCGCCCGAGATTTCGTCAAGCTGGGCTTTCTCACCCCCGAAACCGATATCTGGCCCATCGTTCCCGCCCTCGAAGACGTGTTGGGCGATATCCTGGGGAAAAGCGTGCGGGACTTCAATTTCAAGACCGTCACCGATCGCTTCTCGGAATTGATGTACGACTACCCCTTCCGGGTTCCGGCACAATTTGCCCTGATCATTCGCTCGGTGGTGACCCAGGAAGGACTGGCTCTGAGCCTCAATCCCGACTTTCGCATCGTCGATATCGCCTATCCTTACGTGGCGCGGCGGTTGCTGACCGGGGAATCGCCCCAGTTGCGGCGGCGGCTGTTGGAAGTATTATTTAAAGATGGGAAATTCCAGTGGCATCGCTTGGAAAACCTGATCGCGATCGCCCGCTCCGACGAGAATTTCGACCTGCTTCCCACCGCGCAACTCGGCTTGCAATACTTGCTATCTGAGGAAGGAGCCTACCTGCGTCGCCGACTCCTGCTGGCGCTGACCGAAGACGACCGCCTCCACACGGAGGAAGTGCAGCGGATTTGGCACTTGATCCAGGGCGATTTACAACCCTCTCGCCTGTTTGGCGTGGCGCTAGATGCCTTAGCCGATTTCTCGACCGAACGCGCCGCCGAGATGTTGCCGTCCGTGGCTGCCTTGACAGCGTTTCAACAGCGTCAGTAAGCTTTTAGGCGCAATCGATCGTACTTTCGGGCGATCGATCCGAACTTTAGGAGTCCGATCGTGTACTATTTTCCGCAACCCCCTTATTTTTTACTCGTCGCGGGTCTGTTCGTCGCGCTGACCTCTGGCGTGGCGTTTCGCTCGACCTTAGTGCAGGGCATTCAAGCCTGGGTTAAAAATTCTTCAATCTCGCTGCTGCAAGATACGCCGCTGTTTTTCCCGTTTCTGGGGATGTCGTTTGGCGTGTGGCTGTTTCTAGCCTCGGGATTGGAAGTGTTCGGCATTCCGGCGGTGCTGTCCTATCCGTTTGCGCTGGTGCTGACGGTGTTTACGGCAGGTTTGGTATGGTGGCAGTTAGGCAAACTGCTGATTAAACTCCAGCAAGGCGGATCGAAAGCGCTCGATCTCGACTCTCTGTTTTAGGACGTTGAGGGGGTACGCAATTTTCACTCCTCTTCCCCCTCACGGCGAATCGAGCCACTTTGCCAAACTAATGCCCAAAGACAAACTCATCGCCCCAAATACCGCACTTCCCGCCCAGTAGATCAGGGAGACAAACGTGCCGCGATCGCGCAGTAGGGCAATGCTGTCGAGGGCGTAAGTGGAAAAAGTGGTGTAAGACCCCAAAAAGCCAACCGCCACCAACAAGCGCAATTCTGGGGCAATTGGGGTGACGCGCTCTAGGGCAAACGTCGCGAAAAAGCCCATTGCCGCGCAACCGGTTAAATTAATCAATAACGTGCCGTAGGGCAAATCGGCACCCAAACGCTGGCTCAGCCACACCCCTACATAATAGCGGCTCAGCGCTCCGGCGATCGCGCCGAGGGCAATGGCAATGGGAGTGCGAATTTCGGGTCGGTCGAACATGAACGGACGAGTGCTTCCAACTCACGATTGTACGATAAGCTGAAACAGCGACTTGTCAAACGACTAAACAGCAGGTGGGATATGTCTTTCGTCGGCTTGCACATTCATAGCGATTACAGCTTGCTCGATGGTGCCAGTCAGTTGCCGAAGTTGGTCGATCGCGCGGTAGAGTTGGAAATGCCGGCGATCGCTCTCACCGATCATGGGGTCATGTACGGTGCGGCGCAACTGATCAAACTCTGTCGCACGCGCGGGATTAAACCGATTATCGGTAACGAGATGTACGTCATCAACGGCGACATCGAAAAGCAAGAACGCCGACCCAAATACCACCAGGTCGTCCTTGCTAAAAATATGCAAGGCTATCAAAACTTGGTGAAGCTGACGACGGTTTCTCACCTAAAAGGAATGCAGGGAAAAGGCATCTTTTCGCGTCCCTGTGTCAATAAAGACTTATTAGAACAATATCGCGACGGGTTAATCGTCACTAGCGCTTGTTTGGGGGGCGAAGTTCCTCAAGCGATCATGCGCGGTAGACCCGATAAGGCGCGGGAAATTGCCCAATGGTATAAAGATCGGTTTGGCGAAGATTACTATCTCGAAATTCAAGATCACGGTTCCGAAGAAGACCGCATTGTTAATGTCGAAATTGTCCGAATCGCGCGGGAACTCGACATTGAAATTATCGCGACGAACGACTCCCATTTTATCTCGTGTAACGATGTGGAAGCACACGACGCGCTGCTGTGCATTCAGACGGGAAAACTCTTAACCGAAGACAAGCGATTGCGCTATAGCGGGACCGAATACCTCAAAACTGCCGACGAAATGCGACAGTTGTTTCGCGATCACCTTCCAGATGAAGTTATCGAAGAAGCGATCGCCAATACCGTCGCAGTCGCCGAGAAAGTCGAACCGTACAATATCTTTGGCGAACCCCGCATTCCCGACTATCCCATTCCCTCCGATCACACCCCAGATACCTTCTTAGAACAAGTCGCGTGGGAAGGGTTACTAGAACGCCTCAACGCCAGAAATCGCAGCGAAATTCCAGCCAGTTATAAAGAACGGCTGGAACACGAGCTGAAGTTAATGCAGCAAATGGGATTTTCCACCTATTTCTTGGTGGTTTGGGATTATATTAAATTCGCGCGCGATCGCAAAATTCCCGTCGGTCCCGGTCGCGGTTCGGCGGCGGGTTCTCTAGTCGCCTATTCTCTCAAAATTACCAACATCGACCCGGTTCACCACGGCTTGCTATTCGAGCGATTCTTAAACCCCGAACGCAAATCGATGCCGGATATCGATACGGATTTCTGTATCAATCGGCGGGACGAAATGATTCACTACGTCACCGAGAAATACGGGAAAGAACGGGTGGCGCAGATTATTACGTTCAACCGCATGACCTCTAAGGCAATTTTAAAAGATGTCGCGCGCGTGTTGGATATTCCCTACAAGCAAGCCGACAAAATGGCAAAACTCATTCCCGTAGCGAGGGGAAAACCTGCCAAACTGTCGGTAATGATTTCGGATGAAACTCCCGCACCGGAGTTTAAGGAAGCCTACGATACCGATTCCCAAGTGCGCCGTTGGGTAGATATGGCAATTCGGATTGAAGGGACGAATAAAACCTTTGGCGTCCACGCGGCGGGGGTGATTATTTCGGCGCAACCCCTCGACGAAATTGTGCCGCTGCAATTGAATAATGACGGTGCGGTGATTACCCAGTACGCCATGGAAGAATTAGAGGCGCTGGGTCTGTTGAAAATGGACTTTCTGGGTCTGAAGAATTTGACCACAATTCAGAAGACTATTGACTTGGTCGAGAAAAGTCAAAATATCCACATCGACCCGGATGAAATCACCGGACAAGAGCGCAAGGCGCAGGAAGTGCTGGCGCGCAGCGAAGACAAGAAACTGCCGAAAGATATCGAAAAAACCTATAAGATTTTGGCAGACGGTCAACTCGACGGTATCTTTCAGTTGGAATCGTCGGGAATGCGCCAGGTGGTGCGGGATTTGAAGCCGTCGAATATTGAGGATATTTCTTCGATTTTGGCGCTCTACCGTCCGGGTCCGCTGGATGCGGGTCTGATTCCCAAGTTTATCAATCGCAAGCACGGTCGAGAGGCGATCGAATACGACCATTCCCTGTTAGAGCCAATTCTGAAGGGAACGTACGCCGTGATGGTGTACCAAGAGCAGATTATGAAGATTGCTCAGGATTTGGCGGGATATTCGCTGGGTCAGGCGGATTTGTTGCGCCGCGCGATGGGTAAGAAAAAGCTGGCGGAGATGCAGAAGCACCGGGAGATTTTTATTGATGGTGCGACAAAGAATGGGATTCATCAGAAGTTGGCGGAAAGTCTGTTTGAACAGATGGAAAAGTTCGCCGAATATTGCTTTAACAAATCCCATTCATTGGCATATGCTTACGTCACCTATCAAACGGCTTACCTAAAAGGCAATTATCCCGTCGAATATATGGCAGCGCTATTGACGGGAAACAGCGGCAACCAGGACAAAGTTCAACGATATATTGCCACCTGTATCAATATGAATATTCAGGTGGAACCGCCAGATATCAATCAATCGGACGTGGACTTTACGCCAATTGACGGTAAGATTGTATTCGGACTGTCGGCGGTGCGAAATGTCGGTTTAGGGGCGATCGATTGCATTCTGAGAGCGCGGGAAGAAGGCGGTCCGTTCGAGTCCCTGGCGGACTTGTGCGATCGCGTGGATTTGCGTGCGGTCAACCGTCGCGCCTTGGAAGCCTTAATTCAATGCGGCGCGTTCGATAAAATTAACGCCAATCGCCACCAACTGATCGAAGACCTGGGATTTGCGATCGATTGGGCACATTCTAGAGCGCGCGATCGCGAAATGGGTCAAGGTAATTTACTCGACTTGCTCGGCGGTGGCGAGGGAGAAACGGCAAATGAGAGTGGATTTGAATCTATTCCCAAAGCACCAGCAGTCGCCGACTATTCTCCTCAAGAAAAGCTCCGCTTCGAGAAAGAATTGCTCGGATTTTACGTGTCCGACCACCCGCTCAAATCGGTTCAAAAATCGGCGCGATTGCTCGGTCCGGTCAACCTGAATCAATTGGGATACCAGCCGGATAATGTCACCATTAGCGCCATTGTCATGCTGTCGGAAGTCAAGTTGCACACGACCAAGAAAAGCGGACGGCGCATGGCGTTCGTGCAAGTTGAAGATTTGACCGCACAGGTGGAAGGGGTAGTCTTTCCCGATGCTTACGATCGCATTCAACAACACTTGCAAGTAGACGCTCGCCTGATCGTGTGGGGAAAAGCCGACCGTCGCGACGATACCGTGCAAATGATTATCGACGATGTCGAACCAATTGAAACGGTGCGGATGGTGATGGTGGAACTGACGCCAAAACAGGCGGGAAATATCGACGACCAACATCAATTGCGCACGATCTTGCAAGAACAAATGGGAGAGAAAGACCAAGCCAAAGTTCCCATTGTGGCGGCAATTACAGCCGGATCTCGCCGTCAGTTCGTGCGGTTGGGGAATCAATTTCGCGTCAAGGACTATCAGGCGACGGTGAATGCGCTGCAACAGGCGGGATTTAGCGCGCGTCCGGAGTCGGTGGCGGGAGGATGAGGAGATAGGGAGATAGGGAGAACATTGACCTGTAGGG
>CAYQUF010000087.1:4605-10109 GCA_964420595.1 uncultured bacterium | reverse complement strand
TGGGAAGAGTTTGGTTTCCAAACCCCGACAATTCCTGTTACCTAATGACAAATTCTCGATTGCGCATACCATTGACTTAAAGGGCAATCCAGTTTTGCGGAGGTTAAACCAATGGAATCTCAAACCACGGAAGTCAAACAAATTGCTTCGGAACTTTTGGCGGGAATGCTGTCGAATCCCCATGTTTATACCTCGGTCAGCGATGAGGGGATGGAAGGACAGCGGGAGCAAATGTTGGTGATGCTGGCGCTGGAGATGGCGCAGGAGTTGATCCAGAAGGCGGAAAAGTCTGAATGAATGTCCGTGATGTGGGGTAAACGCTGAAGCGTTGACTGCGAACGATGATTCAACGGATTAAACGCCGCCAGTTGATTCGCTTCGGCGGAGTTGCGGCTGGGTTGGGACTGGTAGCCGTGGCTCGCCAATGGCTGTTACCATCTTCCCAATTGACAGATCGTACCGCCTCTCCCGCTCCCGCGCCACCTGGTTGGTTTGCACCGCCGCGTCAAGACGTTCGCCTTGCGGTCATTAGCGATCTCAACAGTGCGTACGGCTCGACAGACTACGAACCGCCAGTGGATGCGGGAATTGCCTTAATTCCAGAGTGGGCGCCGGATTTGGTACTCTGTGGGGGGGATATGGTGGCGGCGCAATCCCTGTCCCTGTCGCGATCGCAAATTGAGACGATGTGGCAAGGATTCGATCGCCAAATTGCCAATCCCCTGCGCCGTGCGAATTTACCGCTGGGATTCGCCATTGGCAATCACGATGGCTCTGGCGCGTTGAACGAGAATGGCGACTATATCTTTAAAACCGATCGCGAGGTCGCCGCAGCCTATTGGCAACAATCCCAACACGAGCCGCAACTGAATTTTATCGATCGCGCGGCGTTTCCATTTTACTATACGTTCCAACACCGCGATATCTTTTTTTTGGTTTGCGATGCCTCCACCGCGCGCATTTTGCCGCAGCAGTGGCGCTGGATCGAACGCAGTTTAGCCAGTCCCCAGGCACAATCGGCTCCCTTGCGGCTGGTGATGGGTCATTTACCCCTCTACGCCATTTCCCAAGGTCGCAATAAGCCGGGAGAGGTGTTGAATCAGGGCGATCGGCTGCGATCGCTCCTGGAACGGTACAACGTCCATACTTATATCAGCGGACACCATCACGCCTATTTCCCCGGTCGTCGCGGTCGGTTGGAATTACTGCACGCCGGTGCCTTGGGAAGCGGTCCGCGTCAGTTGCTCGCCGGGAATACCCTACCCCGCCACACCCTCACCATGGTCGATATCGACTTGGCTACGCCGTCCACTCGCTATACCACCTACGATATGCGTGCCATGCAAGCCATAGACGATCGCCAACTCCCCCGCGCGATTTCGGGAGCCAACGGCTGGGTGTTGCGCCGCGACTTGACTTGGGACAATTTGAGCGACCAAGAGCGATCCGCGTTACGGGGATGATTTGCGCCGCTGAAGCGCTAATTCCGCTGCCAGTTGCAACGCCGCTTTCATGCTGGTGGGATCGGCTTTCCCCGCACCAGCAATATCGAACGCGGTTCCGTGGTCGGGAGAGGTGCGAATAAACGGCAGTCCGATAGTGGTGTTGACCGCCAGATCGAATGCCATCAATTTGACGGGGATTAACCCTTGGTCGTGATACAGTGCTAAGTATCCGTCGTGGGCGCTATCCGCACCGCCGTACCAGGCGCGACCGGGTTTGACCCACAGGGTATCCGGGGGAACCGGACCGTCGAGGCGAACGTGGGGTCGCTGCTGTCGTTCCGCGTCCAGCCAGGGAATCAACCAATCCTGCTCCTCCCGTCCCAATTGACCCCCTTCTCCGCTGTGGGGGTTGAGTCCGGAGATGGCGATGCGGGGTTGGTCGATGCCGAAATCTTGCTGCAAGCAGGCGACCAGCAAGTCCAGTTTCCACGCCAGCAAGTCCGGCGTTAGGGTTGGCGACACCTGCGCTAAGGGGATGTGGGTGGTCGCCAGGAGAGTTCGCAGCATCCAACCATTATGGGGCGATCGCGCCACGAATAGCATCCCGAAGCGATCGATTCCGGCGCGTTCTGCTAGCAATTCCGTTTGACCGGGATAGTGGTGACCCGCTGCTTTCCAGGCAGACTTGGCGATGGGTCCAGTGACAATTGCTTCGAAGTCTCCCGAAAGCGATCGCGCGATCGCCGTGTCGAGATAGGCAAAACTCGCCGCACCACTCGCCGCATTCCCCCGACCCAATTCGATCTCCCTGGCATGAGCGGGAACGTCGATCAACTCGAACTGCTGCCAATCGGCGATGGGAATTCCCAAACCGCGCAATCGATTGGCGTGCTGTTCGAGGAGCGATCGCGACCCGACCAGGGTAATTTCGCAATCTGGCACCTCCGCGCGATCGGCAAGTGCCGTTAAGACAACTTCCGGTCCGATTCCCGCCGGATCGCCCAACGTGACAGCTATACGAGCGCCCATGATAGAATTCTCCCACAATCGGTACTCAATTCGATCCCCGTCCAATTTATAATGTGAATCGTCGATTGTAACGGAGCGTTCATAATGGGTGGCGAAATTTTTAATGCCGCGATTCTGTCCTTTGTCCTAGTTCTCGTTGGCGTGGGTCTCGGGTTTCTCATGCTTCGCATCACCGAAGGGGAAGAAGCTTAAAACCGCTAACCCTCATCGTCCGGTTCGTCCAAATGGTCGGCGACCTCTCGGTAGAGGTTGAAGACGTGGCTATCCTTGAGATAGTAAAACACATTGCGTCCTTGCTTGCGATAGCCGACCAAGCGTTGCGATCGCAAGGTGCGCAGTTGGTGAGACACCGCCGACTCGCTCATCTCGACCACGCGCGCTAAATGATAGACGCATAACTCTTGCTTCGCCAATGCCGAGAGAATCCGCAAGCGATTGGCATCTCCCAAACAGCTAAAAAACTCTGCCATCCGCTGCGATTTCTCCACGCCGACAATCTCTTGCTGGAGTTGGCGCACGCCAGCGAGATCCACGGCGTGAGAGTCGGTGGGATTGGCAGCTTCTTCAGTAGAGGGAGGGGAATCGAGATCGCTCATAAGTCTGTTGGAGAGTAAAACTACCCGTCAAGGACAACGCCAGTCGCGTCACCAGATGCGGTAAAATGAGACACTGTTGTTAACATTTTATAAGAAAGTTAGAAAGTTAAGAACCCGTGGCGGTTCCTGTCTGGCATTCTGGGTCGAGCGATCGGAGCAGAGGACAGGTCATCGTTGAATTTTATCGGTTTCTTAGCGAAATTTTGACATAGAGCTGTCGAGCGAACGGAGAGATTGCACATTTCCCGTTCGAAGTCAAGCCTCGTTAAGTTGTGGTTGAATCAATCCGAATGAAATTATTAATTGTTGGTGCTACGGGTACGCTGGGACGACAAGTTGCGCGACACGCGATCGATCGAGGATACGAAGTCCGTTGTTTGGTGCGCAGCTTCAACCGAGCCACCTTCTTAAAAGAATGGGGTGCAGAGGTCGTGCGCGGCAATTTATGCGCTCCCAACACCCTCAAACCCTCCCTAGAAGGCATTGACGCGGTCATCGATGCGGCGACCGCTCGTCCGACAGATTCCCTCAGTATGCGACAGGTCGATTGGGAGGGCAAGGTTAATTTAATTCAAGCTGCCCAAGCCGCGCAAGTGAAGCGGTTTATTTTCTTCTCGATTTTAAACGCCGATCGCTATCCAGACGTGCCGCTGATGGAAATTAAGCGGTGTACGGAATTATTTTTAGCCGAATCCGGACTGAATTACACGACGTTGAAATTGTGCGGGTTCTTGCAAGGGCTGATCGGACAATATGCCATCCCGATTTTAGACAATCAGCCGATTTGGGTCACCGGACAAACGGCACCGATCGCCTATATGGATACCCAAGATATCGCAAAGTTCGCCGTTCGCGCCCTGGAAGTTCCCGAAACGGAAAATCAGACGTTCCCAGTGGTGGGAAATCGTGCCTGGAATGCCGATGAAATTATTCAATTGTGCGAGCGACTGTCGGGGAAAAACGCACGGGTGACGCGACCGCCTCTGGCTCTGCTGCGGACGGTACAACGGGTGGCGCGCTTTTTCCAGTGGGGACAGGATATTGCCGATCGCCTGGCGTTTGCGGAAGTCCTGGCTACGGGTCAACCCCTGACGACATCGATGGACGAAACCTACGAAACCTTTGGCATCGATCCGGAGGAGACAACGACGCTAGAAGCCTACTTGCGCGAGTATTTCAGCCGAATTATGAAGAAACTCAAAGAGCTGGATTACGAGAACACTCAAAAGAAGAGCAAAATCTTTTATTGAGGCAAAGGGCGCGATCGCTTCTAGATTTCACCAATCTATTGCCGTTCGCAATGCCTACTTTCCTACAGTCTCTAACCGGATTTCATCCTAGAGCGTTTCCTAGATTCATGAGATACACTTTTCCTGTTTGTTGCCTGTTGCCTTCTGGAGCTGTTGCCTTCCTCCACTGAAGTGTACATCACGTGACTAATCACTGCTCTATGACCGTTACCGCTAACATTCGACCGTTGAGCGTCGGCGATTACCACCAGATGGTCGCGGCGGGAATTCTGGCACCGGACGAACGGGTGGAATTAATCGAGGGACAGTTATTCCAGATGGCGGCGAAAGGCACGCTACACAGTGCGGCAATGACGCGAATTAAGCGATCGCTAGAGGCACGATTGGCAAATCGCGCCTTGGTGCGATATCAAGACCCGATCCAGTTAAACGAAACCTCCGAACCGGTGCCGGATGTCGCGGTGGTGCGAGCGGACCCGTGGGACTACGAACGCCACCATCCTACGCCGGAAGATGTGTATTGGATCGTCGAAGTTGCCGATCGCTCCCTAACGCGCGATCGCGATTTGAAAGCACCGGTTTACGGGCGATCGGGGATTCGGGAATACTGGATTTTAGATGTGGGCGATCGCCGCTTGTTCGTGTTTCGGCATCCCTCAGACACCGGCTACTGCGAGGAACTGGTGTTATCGGAATCGGAGCGAATTGCACCCTTGGCGTTGGAAGATTGCGAAATGGCGATCGCCGATTGGTTAAATCCTTCGATATAATGGAACGATAGATCTGATTTCAGATTTTCTATAAAACAAAACTCGCTCTATACCACAAAAAGACACAATTGTCAAATCGCCGTTGTGGAGCCTATCCCAAAATTCGTTACGCGAGAGCGAGGATTTCGGTAGCGCGTCGCCGATAGGTCAAACGAAGTTCTAGGGGTTTCGGCGCTTTTTACCGTTAATTTCCAAAAATTGGATAAACTAACCCCTAGATTATACACTTTTCAGAAATCGTATCAGATTGGCTGAAACAACGCAAGCCCGTCCTCTAATTGACAAATTTCTCAATTATGGGGTTGACAAGGCGAGGGGCAAAATTGGAATTTAGATTAGAATCACAAAACTTATATTCTGCAATGATTAGTTTATATAAACTTTACAGGTCAGATCGTCCGCCTCATGATTTAG
>CAYQUF010000087.1:0-4505 GCA_964420595.1 uncultured bacterium | reverse complement strand
GAAGGTCTACTAACTGGATTCCATCAACCAATGGTTTGGCTTGACGAAGACAGACAACCCATTTTCAATCAGTACAAATACGCCCTGATGTATATTGGCGTCGATTTTAATCGGGAAGATGTCATCGAAGCATTGCAAGAGTGCTTCTACGATTTTGAAAGCGTGCTGCAATCTATCATTTCCTATTGGAAATACAAGCAAGAAAATATCGAATATCCCAGCGCTGCGTTCATCAAAGCGGTTCAAGACCAGTGGAAACCGTTTGAATGGGATTCCCAATGGCTCGACGACCCTCGATTTAAGAGTCCCGGTCAAATTTGGTGGGAAGAAGCCGAAATCGGATTGGGCAGGGACCGACGCAACGATCTGATTGCAGATGTAGTCGAACCCGAATCCCAACCCAGTTATGTTTTATTTAGAAATGGCAGAACGGTGCGCCTGTCCGTTGCTCGACGCAGAGATTGGGACGATGTGGCTCGATTGGCGCAAGAATAGTTATATCGCATCCAATTCTTCCCTATTCCCTATTTCCTATTCCCATGAAACGAGATTTACACGCGATCGATATTACCAGCGCTATCCAACACTTGCCAGTCTTTCCCAAACTGAAAGAATTGCTCGAAATTCAACAACACTGGTCGGAATGCGTTCCTAAAAAAGCAGCGCAACACTCCCGCGTGGAAGGATTCGATGGCAAAGGTATCCTGTGCGTCACCGTCGAATCCAGCGTGTGGGCACAACAATTGACTTACCAACGCCTTAAAATTCTCAAGCGGTTGAATCGATACGCCTCCCAACCCATCCGCGATATTAAATTTTCCGCCGCAAAGTGGAATCAGACCCCTTTACCTCCGAGCGATCGCGCCTCGGAAAACCATCCCAGCCGCTGGCACAACCCCGATCCAGATCGCAGCGTCTCCCCTCCCACCGACGATCCGCAACGTGCCTTAGCGCGCTTTCGAGACACCGTAGAGCGGCGATCTCGCCATCTCCCAAAATGTCCCCAATGCGGCGCAGCCACGCCACCGGGAGAACTGGAGCGTTGGGGAAGCTGCTGCATTTGCTTCAACCCGGCGCAATCGGAGTCAAGTTTGGGGCGAACGCAATTTTCGCCCTAAGATCCGATTGACCTATCGAATATCAGGAGGCGATCGTGAAAGCAGTTGTCATGGCGACCGCTGGCGGCCCCGGCGTATTGCAATACCAAGACCTTCCCGACCCCAAGCTGAAAACCAAAACCGATGTTTTAGTCCGCTTGCGTGCGGCGGGAATTAACCCCATCGACACGAAATTGCGCCAGCGGGGACCCTTAATCGCCGATAAGACTCCGACGGTGTTAGGATGCGACGGTGCGGGGATTGTCGAGGCGATCGGATCGGAGGTCACCCAGTTTCAGGTTGGCGACGAAGTGTATTTCTTCAACGGTGGCGTTGGCGGTCCTCGGGGCAATTATGCCGAACTCGCTGTCTTAGACGAACGATTCCTCGCCAAGAAACCCAGCTCTCTCAGTTTCGAGGAAGCGGCGGCTGCACCGTTGGTCTTGATTACCGCCTGGGAATCGCTCTACGATCGCGGACAGTTAGAACCCGGTCGGCGAGTCTTGGTTCACGCCGGTGCGGGTGGCGTGGGACACGTGGCTATTCAACTGGCAAAATTGAAAGGCGCAGAAGTCTGTACCACGGTCGGTTCGCGGGAAAAAGCCGATTTCGTCCGCCAATTGGGAGCCGATTATCCTATCTTGTATAAAAAGCGAGATTTCGTCGAAGCGGCGATGGAATGGACGAACGGGGAAGGGGTGGATCTCGCCTTCGATACGGTGGGAAGCGAAACGTTCTATCAAACGGCGAAAGCGGTGAAAGTCTACGGCGATTTGGTGACGCTGCTCGAACCCAAAGCCGAATTCGGAACGCTGTCTACGGCTCGACGGCGCAATTTGCGAATTGGATTGGAGTTGATGCTGACGCCATTGGTCGATGGCATTGTGGAAGAACAGCACCAGCAAACTAAAATTCTGCAACAATGCGCGCGCATGATTGACGAGAATCGCCTCAAGATTCATCTCAATCGCACGTTTCCCCTCCAAGATGCTGCCGAAGCGCACAAGTTGCTTGGGGAAGGCTCGATGACGGGTAAAATTGTCCTGACGATGGATTAAGTCGATCGCGTCAATGTGTCGGGTGGGTATTGCCGATCGCTGCCAATTCGCAATGCCCGCTCGCTTCTAAATTATGGTATTAATTGAATTGAATGTTCGCCTCAATTTGTCGAATTCTTGTAAAATCGATCGCGATTGTCGCGCTTCTGGTCTGCACGGTTGCGACCTTACCCGCCTTGGCTGCAACTTCGACGAGCGATCGCCAACCGCTCACCTTGGAAATCTTGCAAGAACGGCTCGACGCTCCGATTAAGCAAGAAGGGATGGTCACGATCGACCTGCAAAACTTTGTTATTGACTTGCGATCGGACAATGGCGAATTTCGCGATCGCTTTTATTCCCTGTTGCAACAAAAACTCGCGCGCACCGGATCGCCATACGGACTGGATCTGAGTCATTCCTGGATTCGCGGCACGTTGGATAGCGCCAAATTGGGATTGCGCGCGCCATTGCAGGGAGATGCGCTCTCGCCGCTATTTTCGGAAACAGAACGGGAACAACTCCAACGCGATCGCCGCCGTCTGTCTCAACTGCGGGGACTGTCGCGATCGCTGGTAGATAATGCTGGCGTCGGAAATACCACGCAACTGCAATTGACGATTTTTCAAGGTTTGCTGAAGCTCACCCATGCCTATTTTAGCGATCCGGTCAATTTTAGCAATACTTTTTTTCTCGATCGCGTGGAAGCGCAAGGCGCGACTTTTGCGGCTAAAACCAATTGGTCGGAAACCCGATTCAGCCAAAGTGCGAATTTTACGGGTGCGAGTTTCGCCGATGCTTTAAATTTTCGCAACAGTCTGTTTTTTAAGCGCGTTGAATTTAATTCCGGTCAGTTTCGCGGCAATGCAGTGTTTGGCAGCGCGACGTTTGAGGAAACGGGAGATTTTCATAATGCTCAGTTCCAAAGTTTTACCGATTTCAGCCGCACGACTTGGCAGGGAAATGCCGATTTTTCTCAAGTAGATTGGCAAGATCGGGTTCAATTCACCAAATCTAAATTTACCGAATCTCTATTTTTAACTGGAGCGACTTTTTCGGGAGCCGCTACCTTTCGAGAAGCCTGGTTCAACCAACCCGTCAATTTGCGCGGTGCGACAGTCCTCGAACTCGCCGATTTTAGCGATGCCGTCTTTGCCGATGATGCTTATTTAAACATTGCCGATCTGACGTTTAATGTCGATACAGCTAAAATTACAGGCGATCCGGGAACCATTGGCAAAGTTCTCTCGGTTCCCGTTTTGCAGGGGAATGAAAATCTATTGCGCAATCTCGTTCGCAATTTTCGCGAGCAAGAACAAATTCCCGACGCCAATCAAATTGACTATCAAAGTGCCAGATTGCGCCATCAAGCGTTGGGTCGTCGTTTGGTGGGAAGTAATATCAATACTGCCTCAAGAATTCGCTTGAAGGACTTGGGGTTTTCCGACAAACAAGTCGAAGCGATCGTGGCTCGACGGGACAAACAACGGTTTAGTAATATTAACGAGTTATTGCGAGTCGATACTATCGATCTATCCACCTATACGAGCGTGCGCGATCGCCTGATTGCCAGCGAACCAATTTCGTTCAACACTTGGTTGAAAACGGCGTTATTGTGGCTGGGGTTGAGCTTGTTAATTCTCTTGAGTCAATACGGCACTAGTTTTTGGTTGGTGTTTGGGGTTGGTCTCCTCGCGATCGCCTATTTTAGCGCCCTGTTGTGGTTAGTCGATCGCTATCGCCGCCGCCGTCCCAAACCAATTGTTCCGAGGAAAGCCGAAATTGCTTGGGTTGCCAGCATGAGTGCGTTTTTAAGTTTGACTGGGGTGACAACTGTGTTTCGTACCTCTGCCAATCCAGTGTGGACGCTGAGCTGTTTGACCCTCGCGATCGTGCCAATTCCCACCCTCTTACTTGCCATTCTCTACTATCGCGGTCGCTATCACGACATGATGGATAGTTCCTATTTTGTCGAAGACGGCGGCTTGCGGCAATTGCGAATTATGATTGGCAGAATGCCGATTATGCCCCGATACGGATTCTATCACGATCGCTATATGCCCCTGTTAATCGATCGCAATTGGAACTGGCTCAACTATTACGACTTCAGCCTCAACAATTTATTTAAATTTGGCTTTAACGACATTCGCCTGCGCGACAGTTGTTTGCCGGGACTCATCACCAGTTTGGCATGGTATCAATGGGCGATCGGTCTGCTGTATACGATTTTGCTATTATGGACGCTATCGCGGACGATTCCGGGATTGAATTTGCTGTTGTATTTGAAATAAATCGGCGCGATCGCTCGGTTATATCAAATTCGGCTAATTACTTGACACTCCATTGAACCTCATTAGTAGGGTGGGAATTG